>NZ_JAHKEI010000027.1:0-14277 GCF_018790995.1 Gemella sp. zg-1178 | reverse complement strand
AACGACGAAAGGATAAAAGAAAAATTAGGATACTTATCACCAGTAGAATATAGAAAGAAGAATACAGCATAAAAATTTCCTACCTTTAGGGGAGGAAAGATATAAAGAAATACCAGACTTAGCATTAATGCTTACTCTGGTATTAGGTACAACTTTATGGGGGCACCTTATTTTAGGGTTCATTTTTTTATGAGTAAAGAACAATATATACTAAAAAAACTAAATTTTCAATATTATTTAATATCTAATTAAATAAAGTTAAATTTTAAAAATAGCTTATCTAAAAATTTTCTTAATATAGTTGGCTTATAATAGAATTTATGTTTTGTAATAAAATTAATTTTAACAGAACAATTAATAAGAATTTTCTATTTATTATGTAAATGAAGAATTAATACCTTATTTAAATAAAATAATAGTTTTAAAAAATTAATTAGATAATTATCAATTAAATTTAGTTTAAATTTTTGATATTAAAAGAAATTTTTTATTATATTTTTTAAAAAAATGTTATAATTATAAATACTAATATAAAAAAGGAGATTATATATGCAAAAGAAAAATAAGTTTATAGCGGTTTTATTAGCAATAAATATTTTTATGTCGTCAAGTATGGTTTATGCAAGAGAAGTTCCACACGAAGCAAATATAGCATCATCTGAAAAAGATAGACCAGCTTACAAGTTGACGCTAGAGGAATATAAAAGCAAAAGTGGTTTAGAATTAGCCGAATTGGTTAGAGAGAAAAAAGTTACTAGTGAAGACTTGGTTAAACTAGCTTATGAAGTTATAGATAGTAAAAATAAAGACTTAAACGCTGTTATCACAACTCAAAGAGAAGAAGCTCTTAAGGAATCCAAAGAACTAGAAGATACAGGACAACCATTTTTAGGAGTTCCTATCTTAGTAAAAGGCTTGGGGCATACTACTAAGGGCGGAGAAAATACTAATGGTTTTGTCTTTAACAAGGGCAATATTTCAAAGTCAGATGGTTCTATGGTAAGAGAATTGAAAAAAATGGGCTTTATAGTCTTGGGGCAGACTAATTATCCAGAGTATGGGCTTAGAAATATCACAGATTCAAAATTATATGGTGCAACGTCTAATCCTTGGAATACAGATTATAATGCAGGGGGTTCATCTGGTGGATCGGCGGCATCTATTTCAAGTGGTATGGTTGCAATAGCAAGCGGTAGTGATGCAGGAGGATCTATTCGTATCCCTGCTTCTTGGACAGGACTTGTAGGATTAAAACCTAGTCGTGGTATGATTTATAATGCTAATCGTGATAGTAGAACACCTGCCGTTCATTTTCCACTAACTAAAAATGTAGAAGATGCTAAAGTTTTATTAGAGCATCTTCGTAATAAAAAAGCCACTCCTCTAAGAGTGTCAGATATCAAAACATTACCAATAGGATACACAGCTATTTCTCCAATGGGAACAGAGGTAAGCAGGGAGGCAAAAGAAGCTCTAATGGAGAGTGTTGACTTCTTTAAAGAACAAGGTTTTTCAGTAAAAGAAGTAGAGTGGGTAGTAAATGGTCGTGATATTATGCGTGATTATACATTGTTAAGTATTGCCAGTGCTGGTGGTTTTGGCAATCTTGAAAAAAAATTAGCAGAAAAAAACTATACAAAAAAAGATGTTGATCCCCTTGTGTGGGCCTTGTATATTACTTATAGAGATATGGATAAGAAGGAACTAAAAAAACAAGTTGACGAAGTATGGAAACGTGTAGCCACATATACAAACAAAATGGAAATGTTCCACAAGAATTTTCCGCTCTTGCTAACTCCGACAACAGCAACAACAGCCCCACTCAATACAGATATGTATATTGACAAAAAAGACCTAGAAGATATGTTAAATATTGAACAACTTAGTCAAGAAGAACGTTTAAAACTATTAAACAGACAGTGGGAGCCTATGCTTGTAAAAACACCATTTACCCAAATTGCAAACTTGACAGGAGAGCCAGCCCTTTCAATTCCTATGTATGTTTCTTCTAATAATCTACCTCTTGGTGTGATGTTGACAGGTTCTTGGGGGATGGACGATATTTTATTGGATATTGCTAAGATTGCTCAAGACAAGGGAAGATTTAATTTAAGAAGAGTACCTAAAAGTATACTAGATAATGATAATTATAAGCTGAAAGAAAATAATTTATCAAGTATAAAAGAATATGAAAAAGAAAAAATATCTAATAATTCTTTGGAAAAAACGGAAATAAAACAAAATAGCGATTTAGAAAAAGATACAGCAGTAAGAGGCAATTCAGTAGCAATTAGTAATGTTTCATTAGATATAGATAAAAACATACAAGATAATTTAATTAAGTCAGAAAAAAATATATTAAATAATAATTTTAAGTTAAAAGAAAACAATACTTCAAACATAAAAGACAATAAAAAAGAAGAAACAAGAACTGCTTCTTTAGATAAAAAAGAAAACAATTCAAAAGTAGATATAGAAAAAGAAAATAGCAAGCCTGCAATACCTAAAAATTTAAATCCTTATTTACTTATAGGAAGTATTTTTATTTTACTACTTTTAATAACAGTATTTTACAAAATTAGAAAAAAATAAAAAATAAAAAATAAAAAATAAAAAATAAAAAATAAAAAATAAAAAATAAAAAATAAAAAATAAAAAATAAAAAATAAAAAATAAAAATAATGTCTAACAAGTAGGCATTATTTTTATTTTTACTTTACAAAAATCAGAATGTATAATTTTTTATGATTTTCATAAAAGTTTAAAATTTTATTGATATTAAGAATAAAATATATTTCCATAAAAGGGAGAAACCCTTAGTATAAATAGGCTAAGGGTTATTTATGAAAAAATCTAAAAATATAAGTTCTAATATTATTATAGTTGATGAAACTTAAATTGACTTAAAACTAATAAAAAATTTTTATAATTAAATATTAAAAAACTCTTGACAAAAAGAAAAATTAAAATTATACTTATACTTGTATCTAAAACAAGAATAAGTTAAAAAGAAAATTTTTAAAAAGATATAAGATTTTTAATAAAGAAGAAAGGATAATTTATGGATACAAGATTTTCTGTTGCTTTACATATATTGCTCTACATTTCAGAAACAAAGAATGTGGCTTCGTCAGAATTATTGGCAACAAGTGTTAATACCAACAGTAGCCACATTAGAAAAATAATAGCACTGTTAAAACAAGCAGGCTTAATTGAAAGTAGTCAAGGTAAATCAGGATTTAGTTTGTCAAAAGATGTAAAGGATATTAGCCTAGCTGTTATATATAATTCAATTTATCAAGATAAAAAAATTCTAAATATTCACGGCCAAGCAAATATTGAATGCCCAGTCGGTGCAAATATAAAAGATGTACTAGACCCAGTTTTTGAAAGTTCAGAAAGAGCCTTTATAAAAGAATTAGAAAGTAAAACATTACATCAATTAATAGAAGATTTATATAAAATAGGAGAAAAAAATGAAAGTAGCAATACACACTAAATACAATAAAAATAATATCAAATTAGAATTTAAGGAAGTTTCAAAACCAGAAATTTCATTTAATGAAGTTTTAATAAAGGTTTTGGCAGCTGGAGTAAATCCTTTAGACAACATGATTTCAAGAGGAGAAGTTAAATTAATTGTTCCTTATAAACTACCACAGGTGGCAGGTAATGAATTTGTGGGTGTCGTAGAAAAAGTAGGGAAGTCAGTTTCAAATTTTTCGGTTGGTGATAGGGTATTTGCAAGGCTGCCACTAGAGAAAATCGGTGCATTTTCAGAGTATATAGCAGTAAATGAAGAAGCATTAGCCAAGGTGCCAGCCTATCTAAGCGATGAAGAAGCTGCAGCTATTCCACTAACAGCACTGACGATAATGCAGGCTTTAGATATAATGAACTACCAAAGCGGAAAAATAATTTTTATTTCTGGTGGAACTGGTGGTGTCGGAGGTATGGCAATCCCAATAGCCAAAGCCAAAGGCTTAAAAGTAATTACAAATGGTGATGGTTCAAATGCACAAAGAGTTTTAAATTTGGGAGCTGACCAATTTATAGACTATAAAAAAGAGGACTATAAAAAAGAGGACTATACAAAAATACTAAAAGATGTTGATTATGTGTTAGATACTTTAGGTGGGAACGAAACAGAAAAACAGATGAGTATTATGAAAAAAGGTGGTAGTTTAGTATCACTTCGTGCTATGCCAAATGGGTCGTTTGCTAAGAGAATGAATTTACCAAAATGGAAACAATTTTTATTCGCTCTAGTTGGTAAAAAATTTGATAAAATGGCAGAAAAATACGGAGTAACCTATAATTTTATTTTTGTTAAATCTAACGGTAAACAACTACAAGAAGTTGCTGATATATTTACAAAATTAGAAATTAAACCGTCTGTTGATACAATTTTTAAATTTGAAGATGTTAATGAGGCTTTAGACAAGATAGCAAATGGACGTTCAAGAGGAAAAACAGTACTAACATTTAAGGAGTAGGATAGATGACATATTTAGAACAGGCAAATAAATATATATTTGTAAATGGGGAAAAAATTGCATACAGAGAATTGAGTGCAGGAAAAAGCCCAATACCTTTAGTAATGTTGGTACATTTGGCGGCAACCCTAGATAATTGGGACCCTAAACTTTTAGACCTTGTTTCAGAAAAACACCACATTATAGTTTTAGATTTGCCAGGAGTAGGAGCAAGTACTGGTAAGGTAGCTGGCAGTATTCCTGCTATGGCAAGCCAAACTATTGATATTATCAAACAACTGGGCTATAAAAAAATAAATCTACTAGGTCTTTCAATGGGAGGTATGATTGCACAAGAAGTTGTAAGAAAAGATAAAAATTTAGTAGAAAAATTAATACTAGCTGGTACTGGCTCAAGAGGTAGCAAGGAACTAGATAAAGTAACAGGAAAAACTTTTAAATTTATGCTAAAGGCAGCCTTAAAAAGAGTTGACCCAAAACGCTATATTTTTTATAATCATGATGAGGCAGGCTATAAAGAAGCTATGAAAGTGCTGGATAGAATGGGAAAAAGAAGACCAGAGTTTAAGGATAAGGAAATGAATATACCTGGTTTTTTAGTACAATTAAAGGCTATAAAACTTTGGGGTAAATCAGAAGAAGATGACCTAAAATATATTACACAGCCAACTCTTATTGTAAATGGCGATAATGATATGCAGGTGCCGACTGAAAACTCTTATGATATGCATAAGAAAATTGCAAATAGCAAATTAATTATATACAAAAATTCTGGACATGGTTCAATTTTTCAATATGCAGAAGAATTTTCTAAAGACTTACTAGGTTTTTTAAACAATTAAATATAAATAAAGGTTTACTCAAGTATCTTAAATTAGATAAGCTAGAGTAAACCTTATTTTTTGGAAAAATTAATTTAATAAGTTGTGGGCGATTTTAATGTAATTTATTTAATAAAAATTTTGTATAAAAAGGAGAGACCCTTAGTCTAAATAGGCTAAGGGTTGTTTATGAAAAAAATTTAAATCTTTAAGCTTTGCTGCTATATTAATATTATATTTAATAAAACTTAAATAAACTTAAATACAGATAAAAAATTTTTTATCTTTTAGTTTTAAAATAAAATTTTATTAAAATTTATTTTTTTTGGTATCTAGTCTATAAAAATTTTGTTTGGATAGAGATTATTTAATTTTTTCTTTATTTTCTTTTATTAGGAGTTTTGCTGTTTCTAGGTTCATGTGTTTACTTTCTTGTAATTTTTCGGCTATTATTTCTACTTCTTCAGCTTTTGCCCCAGCTAAAAGGGCTAAGGATTTGGCGTGAAGTTTCATGTGTCCTTGCTGGATACCTACACTAACAAGGGCTTTTAATGCTGCAAAATTTTGTGCTAGACCAAGAGCTGTGATAAGGCTAGCCAATGTTTTTGCATCAGGATTTCCTAAAATTTCGTGGCTTATTTTGACACTGTTGTTAAGACCGATAGAACCACCGACACTGGCTATTGGCATGGGTAGGGTTATTTCACCAGATAAAATATTTTCGTTTTTATTAAATATCCAAGTTGACAAGCCCTCATAAGTTCCATTTCTTGTGGCGTAAGTGTGGCAGGCAGCTTCTACGGCTCGCCAGTCATTGCCGCTTGCAATTACGAGTGCGTCTATACCGTTAAAAATTCCCTTATTGTGAGTAGCCGCTCTATATGGGTCTAGTTTGGCAAATTTACTAGCTAATTCAATTTTTTTGGCTATTTCTTTTGCTTTTTCTATATCTTTATCAATATGCTGAATTTTAATTTTACAGCTTGCCGTAACCAAAGATTTTGTGGCATAATTTGATAGTATTGCCATAAGGGCATAAGAATTTGTTAAATTTTCTAAGTAAGGTTTTATAGCTTCTAACATATTATTTAATATATTAGCCCCCATAGCTTCCTTAACGTCAACAGTAAGATAGACTACTAAAAATTTCACTTCATCATCTTCTAAAATCTTCCAACTAATATCGCAGGCTCCACCACCACGTTTTACTATTGAGGGGTGAGCCTCATTAGCTATTTGTAATAAATACAAATTATTTTCCTCAATTTTACTAGTTGCTTGTTCAAAATTTTCAACATCATATAGGGCGATTTGTCCAATCATTTTTCTATCTAAAATTTTTGTTTCAAAGCCACCAGATTTAGCAATTATTTTGCTGGCATTACTTGCTGCTGCTACAACTGAGGGTTCTTCTGTAACCATAGGTAGACTATATTCTTTATTATTAACTAAAATTTGTGGGACTATGCCAAAAGGTAGGGCAAAAGTTGCTATGTGATTTTCTGTCATATTGCCAGCAACATCTACATCTAAGGTAATATTTTCTAATAATTCGTGGCTGTGTTCATCACTAATTAAATTTAAATTTTTTAAAATTTCTATACGTTCCTTGCGAGTTTTTTTATAAAATCCTGTAAAAGTCATAGGCTACTCCTAATATTTTATTTTACATATATATTATCATAGTAAATAGTTTGTAACAATAAAAACTAGGTAGAAAATTAATCGCTACCTAGTTTTTGTTATATATTCTTTTGTGATTTTCAATTTTTTGTAGGGCAAATTTTGACTTGTCATCAAAACTAGCACTACCATTTTCATCTAAATCTATGGTTTTAAAAAATATTTCTTCGTATTGGTCAATATCAAGCCTAGTTCTATTTGCAAAATCACTTGTTAGTCTATTCTTTCTCAGTTTCAAATCAAAATCTTTTACAAGTGTAAGACTAAAAATTTCACAAACAGCTCCACTACCATAACTATATAGGGCTATATTATTTCCAGCTTTTAAATTTTTGCTGTTTTCTAGTAGTGAAAGGAGTCCTAAAAATAGGGAACCAGTATATATGTTACCAACACGTTGGCTATATAGTATAGAGGCTGTAAAGTTTGCTTCTAGTTTATTTTTTTTATCTTCTTCTATATTTGAAGTTATTGCTTGTAGTCCCTTAAGCCCTAATTTTGGATAGGGTAAATGGAAACAAATAGCAACAAAGTCAGAATAATTTTTTTTGTTTTTTTCTAAATATTTTTCCCATGTTGTCGTTAAACAATCTAGGTAGAGTTCCGTAGAAAATTTACCATCTACAAAGGGATATGGGCTGTAATTAGGTCGCCAAAAATCCATTAAATCTCTAGTTTGATAAACATTGTCGTTATTGATTAGGGCGATACTAGGATTTTGCTTTATTAACATTGCGACACTACCAGCACCCTGTGTAGATTCGCCACCAGAATTTATGCCGTATTTTGCAATATCACTAGCTATTACTAGAACATAAGAATTAGGTTTGCTAACTATGTGATTACGGGCAAATTCTAATGCCGCAGTAGCACCGTAGCAAGCCTCTTTTATTTCTACTGAACGGGCAAATTTTTGTATGTTAAGCAAGCTATGAATAAAAACAGAAGCGGCTTTACTCTGGTCAATACCAGTTTCAGTTCCTACTATAATCATGTCTATTTTTTCTTTATCTTCGTCTGTTAAAATTTCATAAGCAGCTCTGGCACCCAATGTTACTATATCTTGTGTGTGGGGAGCAATACTCATTTCAAGTTGCATAAAACCCTTTGTGAATTTTTCTGGTTCTACACCTCTTTTTAGGGCTAAATCTTCTATATTTAGATAATAGTCAGGCATAGCAAATCCAATTTTATCAATTCCAATATTCATAATTTATACCTTTCTTAATAAATATATTAATTCTTTTTAGATATTAATAGAGAAATTCCTTGACCGCCACCGATACAAAGTGAGGCAAGTCCTAATTTTTTGTTTTGTTTTTTTAATTCATGTACCAGGGAAACTAATATTCTAGCTCCGCTGGCTCCGATAGGATGACCTAGTGCGATAGCTCCACCATTGACGTTGACCTTGTTTTTATCTATATCTAGTTCTCTAATGACGGCTATAGATTGGCTGGCAAAGGCTTCATTTATTTCAAACAAATCTATCTTATCTATTGAAATATTTTCTTTAGCCAATAATTTTTTTGTTGCATAGACGGGTCCTAAGCCCATAAGTTCTGGTTCTAGTCCTGAAGTAGCAAAACTTTCTATATATGCTAGCATTTCTATATTTAATTCTCTAGCTTTTTCTTCAGACATAAGAACAAGAAAAGCAACACCATCATTTATCCCAGAAGAATTGCCAGCAGTACCTATTCCATTTTTATCGAAGGAAGGTTTTAATTTTTCAAGTTTTTCTATTGTACTATTAAATCTAGGGTATTCGTCCGTATCAAAAATTTTAGTTTCACGACCGTCTTTTACTTCTAGGGGGATAATTTCATCTTTAAATTTATTATTTTTTATAGCATTTTCAGCCTTCTGCTGGCTTTCTAGAGCAAAAGTATCAGCCTCTTGTCTTGAAATATTATATTTTTTAGCAAGATTTTCAGCTGTAATTCCCATGTGATAATTATTAAATGCGTCAGTAAGACCGTCGTTTATTAAACTATCTACAAGTTCTATTGAACCCATTTTTGCTCCAAAACGACTTTGTTTACTTAGGTAGGGAGCTTGGCTCATAAATTCCATACCACCACAAATAACAATATCATTTTCTCCTAGCATAATGCTACTAGCAGCCAAGGTTACACTTTTCAAACCAGACCCACAAACCTTGTTGATAGCAAAGGCAGATACCTTATTTGGTAAACCAGCTTGTAGAGCAACTTGACGAGCAACATTTTGCCCTAAACCTGCCTGCAAGACATTTCCTAAAATCACTTCATCTACAAGGTTAGGGTTTAAATTAATTTTTTCTAAAGAAGCACGGATAACTTTTGCAGCAATTTCTGTAGGTTTTTCATCTTTTAGGCTTTTACCAAAAGAAGCAATAGCAGAACGTTGTGCTGAAACTATAGCTACCTTTTTCATTAAATTTTCTCCTGAAATTTTATAGTTTTATTATAGTTAGTATATTCTACTATAAAAAATTAATAAATTCAAATTTATAATATTAAAATAAAGAAGAAATTACTATAATTTTAAATTTTAAAAATTATATTTTGAAACACAATTAAAAAATAGCAAACATATATTGGTCGCTATATCAAATTGTTAAATAAAAAATTTTTATAAAATTTAAAAATAAAATATAAAACAATATATAACAGAATGTAACAGAAAACAGAAAACGACATGCAAGATCTGTGTTATAATGATAATAATTATCAATAAATTTGTTAGGTGTGTTTTTTATTGTTTTATTTACTTTGTATAAAAATCTTTCTAGCAAAATCATTGCTTTTTATATGATTATCGTTTATAAGTAACTGATACAAAGTTGTTTTATTTTTCAAGAATATACTTGTTTTTTATTTCTGTATTATAATAAAAATTTAGTTTAAAGGTATAGAACACTACTTGTGAAAACTATTAATGTTTCAAGAAAGGAGAGAAAACTGGTTTACAAATTTAATTTTGAGAATATAAACATTCCTCTAAAACAATATCTAGGTGTACCATGTAAGCCTATAGTGGAAGTTGGACAGAGATTTAAAATATGAGAATTAATAGCTATCCCTAACGGGCTTGGAGCAAATATTCATGCTTCTTTATCTGGGGTTATTGAAGAAGTTACAGAATCTAATTTGCTCTTGAAGCTAGATGCTGAACAAAGTAATGATTATGTAAGACTTCCTGATACAAATGATATATTGTAAAGAATAAAAGATTCAGGTCTTGTTGGTTTAGGTGGGGATGGTTTCTCTGTTAGAATAAAATTATCTACTAAAATAGAGGGTGGATATATTTTAGCAAATGCAGTAGAGCATTAGCCAATTCTTTCTCATAATGTTAAATTTATGGAAGAAAAATCAGAAGTTCTTGTTCGTGGTCTGCAATATATGATGGAAATAACAGGAGCTACACAATCTTACATATCGATTAAAACAAAATATCGTAAATCCTTGCTTGCTGTTGGTAAAGCGTGTAAAGATGTACTTAATGTATCTGTGAAAATATTACCAGATATGTATCCAGCAGGTGATGAACGTGTAATTGTGCGTGAAGTTCTTGGAAAAGTTTTAGAAATTGGTCAATTACTACTAGAAGCTAATGCTGTGGTTTCAAATGTTGAGACTATTAGAAGAATAGGATAAGCCATAGAAGATGCAAAACCACTTATAGATAAAGATATAACAGTTGTTGGTGATGTACAACAGGAACAAGCTTTCTTAGATGTGCCAATTGGTTTGCCAATAGGAGAATTCATACATCATGCGGGAGGATATATTCATCCACATGGTGAAATTGTCAAGGGTGGATCATTCACAGGTAAAAGCACTACAGAAGAAGCATCTATTGAAAAAACAACAGAAGGTATCTTGGTAGCTATGCCTTACCCTACAGGTAAAGAAAAAGTATGTATACTTATTTGTGAATGTGGTGCAGGAGAAGAAAGACTTTGCGAAATAGTGGCTGGTATGAGGTATGAAGTTGTATATGTTGAAATCTGTAAACGCATGAAACCAGATAAAAACAGAAGATACCGTTGTGAACTTCCAGGTATTTGCCCAGGACAGGCTGAAAAAGTATTAAAAATGAAAAAAGACGAGGCTAATGCGGTAATAAACAGGTACATGTTAGGATTGAACTAACACTGGTACAGGAGTCGCTCCTAGGTTAGGAGTCGTAGTATACCATAGTATCGATCATGTACTTAGAGATGCCGGACACAAATTATACCGAAGCATTGTAAAAAAATAAATAAATAGGAGAACATGTAAATGTCAATTACAGAAGAAATCCTTAAAGCACTTAAAGCTGTAGATGATTATAATTTAGTAGTAGATACAATTCACTTAAAACAATATCTCCTTCCAGGTAACAAAAAAGTTGTTTTCGTTAAAGAAATTATGGGACAAGGTGCTATGCATGATAATCTAATTATGCCAGTAGAACAAATAGGAACATTAGGGGTAAAACCAAACGTAGACTTGGGTAACTTACCAGTTATGCTTGCTTCAACAGAAATTTTAGATGGTGGTATTCATGCCCTAACTTTTATCGAACCAACTTCTAAAGAGTGTTCAAGACACTATACCGTGAACCATTAGTATTAGAAGCGATGGCTGATGAAGAAATTGACTTGATAGGGATATTATTAGTAGGTTCTCCTCAAGCAAACTCTGAAAAATTCTATGTACCTAAACGTTTAGGTATTACTATCGAAGCTATGGGCGTAGATGGAGTTATCGTAACAACAGACGGATTTGTTAATAACCATATTGACTTTGGCTCTCATATAGAAGAAGCAGGTAGACGTGGAATTTCAGTAGTTGGTATGACATACTCAACCCAACAAGGTGCTTTAGTAGTTGCTAATCAATACATGGATGCTATGGTAGATAATAATAAATCTAAACTAGGCATTGAAAAGCAAATTCTTTCAAATAATACGCTATGTAAAGAAGATGTTGAGTTAGAAGTAGAGGGTGTAGGAAAAGTAAAATTTTATATTTCGTTTGGAGGAAGTTTCTTTGCGATAATTTCAGCAGAGCAATTAGGACTTACTGTATGTCCATAAAATGCTTCTTTATTAAAAGAAAAAGCATTGAAATTACGTGATGCAGTAAATGCACAAATAGAAATACAACATCCAACATTATCACATATTAAGTCGGTTGACTTAGTTGAAATCTATGACAAACCAACGAATCCAGAAGCAACATATAAAAATGTTGTAGTGTTCGGAGATGGTAATATTGACCGTTCACCATGTGGGACAGGAACATCAGCTAAACTAGCTACTCTATACAAAAAAGTGAATTAAAAGTGGGAGAACCATTTGTATATGAAAGTATCTTAGGAACTATATTCAAAGGAAGAATATTAGAAGAAAAAGACTTAGCAGGTTATGTAGCAATTATCCCAGAAATCACAGGTTCAGGCTATATTACTGGATTTAGTAATTTTGTTTACTACCCTGAAGATCCGTTAACATATGGTTTCTTACTAGGATAAAATTTAAGAATATAAGACCATTAGGAACTAATATTTTTAAAGTTTTAATCTATGAAAATTATTTTCTAATGGTCTAAAAACAAAAAAGGAGATAAAACTATGAGTTTATTATTATCATTACAACTATTATTGGGGGCAGGTGCTGTCTACTTTGTAGTTATGTTATGTATTGATTTGTTAAAAAATAAAAATAATTTAGGGAAAGAAAATCCAATAGTAGCATTCCCAATTATGATGGCGTCTTGTGCTGGTCTTATGGCGATTGGTTCACAATCATTCATTAAAGAAGGAAAGTATACAAGAATAGGTTCTATCATGATAACAATTGGTGGATTACTAGGGGTTTGGGTTGCGTTCAAATTTGTTACTAACCTAAACTTAGAAATACTTACATGGGTAATCATTGTAGTAGTTATCTTTACAGGATTCTCAATGTTAAATAAGGGTTACAAAAAAGCAGCATAATATAATAATTAAAATACGAGGGATTTTCTCTCGTATTTTTTAAAAGGTGATATTTATGAAAAAATATTTGAGTTTAATTTTAATTTTAATTTTTTGTCTAGGATGCTTTTTCATAATTAAGAATAAATTTTATTCTAAGAATATAAGTAGTAATAATATTTCTACTGATATGTCAGATAAAAATAAGAAAAAGGATAGGGAAGCATCTTCTGAAAAATTAAAAAATGAAGATAAAATTGAAAATAAAACTGACAAAACATCAGAAACAAAAAGTCCTGAAATACCAAATTATACTGTTGTAGATGGTGTTAAGATAGGAAAAAAATTTGTTTTAGATGTTAATCAGCAAATTCAAAAAGAGTGGTATTACTGTGCACCGACTACGGTGAGTATGATACTTAGTGCCAAGGATAAAGATGTTGACCAATATACACTCGCTAAAGAAATGGGAACTTATGAACCTTTTGGAACTCATAATAAAGATGCTATCCGTATTTTGAATAAATATATGTTTGGCTATGAATATCCAGCTGACAATCAGAGTGGTTATAGATTAGAAAGTGTTAGTCTTGTTAATGAAGAAGTTTTAGCAACTTTTAAAAAACGATTAAAGAAAAATATTGAAGATGGATATCCCATGTATTACACTTTTGATATGTCAAAGGTATATGAAGGTAGGCAAGGTGAGCATAATGTAGTAGGCATAGGATACGCATTGACACCAGACGAAAGTGATATAGCCTTGCTTTATTATATAGACCCCTCTTATAAAGTGCAAGATGCTACTTATGGAGGTTTGAAAGTAATTACTCCTGAGCAGCTGCTAACAGCCATGTTGACATGTGAAGAACCAAATTATGCTTGGTAAGAATTACCTCTACTAAATTTAGTAGGGGTAATTTTTTATTTTTAGATTGCTAGGAAAGTATAATAATTATGGTTAATTTTGATTGTATAAATAAGGACTTGTTTATAAAAAATAAAAAGACGACTAAAAGTCGTCTTTAATAAAAGATATACACTTAAAAATAAAATTTTGTCGCAAAGGAGTTTTGTAATCAATGTATTAAAAGTTTATATTGATTACAATCATATAAAAACAAAATTATTACTTTCTATATTTATTTTAACATAAAGAATAAATTGTGTAAAGAGTGTATTTAAAAATTTAAAATTTAGTAAATTATATAATTAAGTTAGCCAGTAGTACAAAAAAAGCATCTCATAGGATATACTTTTAGTAACTACAAAAAAAGGATACCAAGAGATGCAAGAACATTATAACACAAAAGGCAAACACATTA
>NZ_JAHKEI010000026.1:0-16481 GCF_018790995.1 Gemella sp. zg-1178 | reverse complement strand
CGTTCGCCGCTAAAAGTTGTTGGTGCAAAGCTCCTACATCTTTTCGCTCGACTTGCATGTATTAGGCACGCCGCCAGCGTTCGTCCTGAGCCAGGATCAAACTCTCCAAATTTTATTTGTTTGTTTGTTTAGCTCTTTTAAAGTTTTTGTTGTCTTTTTTAACTTTTTTTGGAATTAACGTTGACTTTTTCTTTTAGTTTTCAATGTTCAAGTTGCTGCTTTTTTTACAGCTTTTATATTCTATCATTCTATTTTTTCTTTGTCAAGTTCTTTTTTGGGTTTTTTTAAAAATTTTTTAAATGTTTTTAAAATTGTTTAAAAGCATTTTTTATTTTATGAACTTTTGCTTGTTTTTTTCTATGAATTGTTGGTCTTTTAGGACTTTTTTATTCTAGCATTTGTTTTTGTTTCTTGTCAAGTGTTTTTTGGGTTTTTTTAAAAACTAGCTCTAAAGAATATTATTCTATTTATTAGCTGTGAATAAGTTTATTTTCTTAGATGCTTAAACAGTATATATTTATAATCTTTACGCCATATAGCATATATAATAAAATACTAGTGCTACTTTCTTTATAGTAAATTATATATTATTTTTTAAATTATCTTATCTTAATTCTTTTTTTACTTCCTAATAAACTTGTCTAATAATTAAAAATAAGCTCCTAGTTAATTATAATAAACTTGCATTTTTATATTTATTTTAATAAGTAATTTTCTGTGAAATTAGAATTTTAAGCTCTATCTAATGATAAAATAAAAAATATTTAGACCAGATTTTTATCTAGCCTAAATATTTTTCTATATATTATCTTACTTTTAAATTTTAAAATTATTAGTAAGTAATTGAAATATACATATTTTATCTTAAGTTCTAGTAATAGTATTATTTTATGTTAGTTTTTATACACTTACTTCTTTATCATATTCTACTTCAAGAGTTTGACTTCCTTTACCGTCTTTTAAATCATATTCAATTTCTAATTTCAGTTTATATTTTTCACCGCTTGTTAGATCACTAAGCATATATGAAAAATCCATATTTCCTAAAGTTATGTTTTTAAAAGTAGAATCATCACTTGCTTTTTTAATTATAAGTTTTCTACTAGTAATACCCTCTCCATTAATATCAAAGAATACATTTAAAATACCGTCTTCTTCTTCAGGTTCAGTAAAACTAGCAGTTGGAGCTGCTAAAGCTTCATCTTTCATAGCTATATTAGCTTGATTCTTTCTAACTAATTTAAGTTTATTACTTTCTTTTTTTAATTTGTAATTTGAAGCATCACCACTTTTTTCATTAAATTCTATACTTGCATTTACCTCATCTAAATTACCACTTCCAACAGTAAGATATATTCTTTCATTTGATTCATCAGTTATTTCGAATTTTTGTGGATTAATTGACAGATTTAAGTTGCCACTTATATTATTTTTAACATTTATACTTGAATTTAATCCTAATTTTATTTTTCCACCATTTGATTTGATATTTCCTATATTCATATTAGTAGATGATGCTACTTGGACACTATCATTGGCATTTTTCATCTCTAATGTATCAATATCTTTAACATTATTAGAAAAAGTTACACTTGAATTGTTTAATGTGATATTGTTTATCTTATTTTTAATATCTAATTTTTTATTACCATTTCGGTTTTTTAGTATTAAGCTACTATTGCTTGCATTGCTAGCATCAATATAGTTTATATCACTATTTCCTTCTAATGTTATACTAACTTCTCCAGTATTCATATGATTTCCACTTGATAGACTTATACCCATAGGATTGCTACTTGATGTGTCGATTCTAGTATGAGCGTCAAGTTTTAGTTTTGTTTTCCTGCTTGTATTCTTATTCATATTAGCAGTTATAATTTTTTTAAAGGCAGTTCCCGTGTAAGATTTTCCATCTCTTCCTTGAACGTGTTCTGTTGGAGCTGGTGAGTTTTTAAAAATAACAGTAACATCTTTTTCTGTTGCAACATCACTACTATCACTACCTACTACTAAGATAAAAGCATCTTGATTTTGAGTACCCATTGGTCTTGTTGTTACATTATCAAAGGTTACACTAGAGTGGTTAGTATAGATATATTGAGGGGTAGAACCATCTTGCGTGCTAGATAGTGTTATGTTTTTTAGTACTGTTTTGTCTCCTTTAAATGAATAGCTTAGGTCTCTACCAGAAATTGTATATCCCTGCCCATCAATAGTTATAGATTTACTAGTAGTTAGGGTACTATTGTTCATAGATGTTGATAAATTAACATCTCCCAGTAAGACGACAGCTTCCCCATCATTTGCGGCCTCTATAGCATCCATTAGGTCATTATATGGATTTTCTTTACTTCCGTCTCCATTAGACTCAGCACTGGTATTTACATATAACTTTTCTGTTGGTTCTGGTTCTGGAGCTTCTTCTTCCATGTCCTCAGTTTCTGTATTCTCAGCTGGAGCTGTTTCTGCTCCAGTGTCTACCATTGGTTGAGATGCTGGACTTGCATCATTTCCTGGCATTGATCCAGCTCCTGGACTTGCTTCTGTTCCAGCAGTTCCTGGGTTTGCTTCTGCCTCTGGTCTTGATTCTGGTTGTCCACTTCCTGCAGGGGCTGCTGGACTTGCTGGGGCTGTTGGGCTTGCTTCTGCCATACCCTCAGCTCCTGGTTGTCCACTTCCAACTGTTCCTGATTCTGGTTCAGCTCCTGCCATTGCTCCAGGGTTTCCTGCAGGGGCTACTGGGCTTGGTTCTGCTCCAGTTCCTGGGTTTGCTTCTGCTGTATTTTCTCCCATTGCTCCATTGTTTTCTGCTGGGCTTGCTGCTGGCATATCTCCACCAGTTCCTGGCATTGATCCAGCTTCTGGTCTTTCTTCAGCTCCTGGACTTGCTTCTGCCATGCCCTCATTATTTCCTGGTTGAGTTCTTACAACTGTTCCTGCTTCTGCTCCAGTTCCTGCTGGTTCTGCTCCTGTGTTCTCAGCTGGTGCTTCTGGTGCTGCTGGGCTTGTTGCTGGCATATCTCCACCAGTTCCTGGCATTGATCCAGCTTCTGGTCTTTCTTCAGCTGCTGGGCTTGGTTCTGTTCCTGTGTCTGCCATTGGTTGAGTTTCTGGACTTGCATCATTTCCTGGTTGAGTTCTTACAACTGTTCCTGCTTCTGCTCCAGTTCCTGCTGGTTCTCCAGATTCTGCCATCGCTCCCCCGTTTTCTGGGCTTGCCGCTGGCATCTCTCCATTATTTTCTGCTGGGGCTGTTGGTTGCCCTGAGCTTGCTTCATCTCCTGGCATTGATCCAGCTTCTGGTCTTTCTTCAACTCCTGGACTTGCTTCTGCCATGCCCTCATTATTTCCTGGTTGAGTTCTTACAACTGTTCCTGATTCTGGTTCAGACTCTGCCATCGCTCCACCATTTTCTGGGCTTGCTTCTGCCTCTAGGCTTGATTCTGGTTGTCCACTTCCTGCTGGGGCTGCTGGACTTGCTTCTGGGGCTGTTTCGCCACTTCCTGCTGGTTCTGGGGCTGCTTCTGCTCCAGTGTCTGGTTGAGATTCTGCCATTGCTCCAGGGTTTCCTGCTGGTGCTGTTTCGCCACTTCCTGCTGGAGCTTCTGGACTTGCATCATTTCCTGGCATTGCTCCAGCCTCTGGTCTTGATTCTGCTCCTGGACTTGCCGCAGTCCCTGCTTCTGCTCCAGCAGTTCCTGGGTTTGCTTCTGCCTCTGGACTTGATTCTGGTCCTGCTGGGGCTACTTCACCTCTTCCTGCTGGACCTGTTTCTGCTCCTGTGTCTGCCATTGGTTGAGATTCTGTTCCTGTGTTTTCAGCTGGGACTTCTGGGCTTGCTGCTGCCATATCTCCACCAGTTCCCGCTGGTTCTGCTCCTGTGTCTGCCATTGGTTGAGATTCTGTTCCTGTTCCTGGGCTTGTTGCTGGCATCTCTCCACCAGTTCCTGGCATTTCATGATTTACTGTATTCTCAGCTGGAGATTCTGGGGCTGTTGGACTTGCTTCTGCCATACCCTCCTCATTCCCTGGTTGAGTTCTTACAACTGTTCCTGATTCTGGTTCAGCTTCTGCCATTGCTCCAGGGTTTCCTGCTGGTGCTTCTGGGCTTGCTGGAGCTGCTTCTTCAGATTCTGCCATATTCCCACCAGTTCCTGGACTTGCTCCAGTTCCTGCTGGTTCTGCTCCAGTTCCTGCTGGAGCTGCTGGGCTTGTTGCTGCTCCTGTGTCTGGTTGAGATTCTGTTCCTGTTCCTGGGCTTGTTGCTGCTCCTGTGTCTGGTTGAGATTCTGTTCCTGTATTCTCAGCTGGTCTTGATTCTGCTCCTGGACTTGCTGGGACTTCTGGGCTTGCCGCTTGGATATCCTCCTCTACATCATAGCTTATTCGCACTTTATAGCTATCTTCCCCTGTTTGGGCTTCAAAGGCTAGTGTTTTTCTTACCAAAGCTGTATTAGGTAGTACTCTTTTCCCTTCTTTTTTTACTTCTATTTCTTCTTCTTCTTCTGCTTTAAGTTTTGCTATTTTACTTAGGTACTTATTGCCTTTTTGGTCATATATTTCTACACTTACATTTTCTACATCGTGCAGGGCTTTTGCTTTTAGGAATATTCTACCCTCTTTTTTATATAATACACCTAATATTGAATCGTCTTTTGTCTCGCCTATGTAGCCGTCTTCTTTATTATATTTTGTTTCTAGCCCTTTGGGTTCTTGGGCTTCTGTCTTTATATTGCTAGCTACTAGGCTTAAACCAACCGCTATTGACACTGCGCCTACTGTTAGCTTCCTTATAGCATATTTCTTCTTCTTGTCCATTTTTTCCTCCTATTTAACTTATATTATTTATTATAGTTTATTTATATATTATTAGAACTTTTATTAAAATTATTTTTAGACAATTTACCTATGTTTTATAAATTATAATATATTTTATTAAAATATGCTATAAAAATATCTTAAAAAATAAATATTTTTCCCTAAAATTATAAAATTTTACTTTATTAATAAAACTCCAAGAAAATATAGCAAAAAATAAAAAAGCCAGAGAAAAATCTCTGACTTTTTAACTTAAAATATACCTTATTAAAGAACAACTACATTTGCAGCTTGAGGACCACGATTTCCTTCTTCTACTAAAAATTCTACCTTGTCCCCTTCTTTAAGAGTTTTGAATCCTTCTTTAGTGATAGCTGAAAAATGTACGAATACATCTTTTCCACCCTCTACTGAAATAAATCCAAATCCTTTTTCTTCGTTAAACCATTTTACTGTACCTTGTTGCATAAGCTCGGTCTCCTTAAATTTTATTTTTTATCAATACCTATTTAATATAATTTTTGCTCCAAAGATAATAAATAAAAAATAAACCACCGTTCACTTACATAACTTATACCTATATTACAATTATTACTTTAATACTTTATTGATTTTATATATTATACACTATTATTTTAAAGATTACAAGATAAAAGACCTAATTTTTAAAATTTAAAAACTAGGTCTCCTTTCTTATTCAGCTATATTGAAATAAACTTTTTTTGTGAAGTTTGTAGAATTTAGTACTGTTCTTATGGCATTAATAGTCATACCCTTTTTGCCTATTATTCTTCCGCAATCGTCTGGGTGGACACTTAGAACATAATGCTCTCTAGCATTTTTTATAAATTTTTCTATTTTTATTTCTTCCTTATGTTCTACAATTTCACTAACAATATTATAAATTAATTCTTCCATATTTTCTCCTTATTTTACAACCAAGTTTACTAATCTATTTGGAACTGAAATTACTTTTACAAGATTTTTTCCTTCTATTAATGTTTGAACTTCTTTATTATCTAAAACTTGTTTTTCTAGTTCTTCTTTTGACAAATCTTTGGCAAGTTCTAATTTTGTTCTTACCTTACCTAACACTTGAACAACTATTTCTACTGTATTGCTTACAAGTTTGCTTTCGTCATAAGTCGGCCATGAAGCATAGGCTAAAGTTTCTGCATTGCCATATATAGCCCACATTTCTTCTGCTAAGTGTGGTGCAAATGGAGCTAGTAATTGAATAAATCCTAAAGCGTATTTTTTCGGAATAAATTCTGCCTTGTTACAGTCATTTACGAAAACCATAAGTTGTGAAATTGCTGTATTGAATTGTAGATTTTCTATATCTTCTCCAACTTTTTTTACTGTGAAATTGTAACTTATTTCTAAATCAGTATTATCCTTGTCGACAATTTTTTCACTAACTTGATTTGTTTCTTCATTGACAAGCAAGCGATAAACTCTATCTAGGAAACGGCGTGAACCGTCTAAACCATTTGTTGACCAAGCTATCGACGCATCAAGTGGCCCCATAAACATTTCGTAAACTCTTAGTGTATCAGCTCCGTGTGATTTTACAATATCGTCTGGATTTACTACATTGCCTTTTGATTTCGACATTTTTTCTGGTTTGCCATTTTTACTTTCTGCTAAAATCATACCTTGATTGAATAATTTTTGGAAGGGTTCTTTTGTTGGAACTAGTCCTAAATCGTATAAAACTTTGTGCCAAAATCTTGCATAAAGTAAATGCAGAACTGCATGCTCAGCTCCCCCTATATAAATATCAACTGGCAACCAATATTTTAATTTTTCTGGGTCAGCAAATTTTTCGCTATTATTAGGGTCTATGTATCTTAAATAGTACCAGCAAGAGCCAGCCCATTGAGGCATTGTATTAGTTTCTCTTTTTCCTTTTTTACCAGTTTTTTGACAAACTACATTTACCCAATCACTTAGATTAGCTAGGGGTGATTCTCCTGTGCCAGATGGTTTTATATTGTCTGTTTCTGGTAGCAGTAGAGGCAATTCATCTTCAGGAACAGTCGTCATTGTTCCATCTTCCCAAGTAATTACTGGTATTGGTTCTCCCCAGTAACGCTGGCGAGAGAATAACCAATCACGTAGTTTATAGGTTACTTTTTTCTGACCTAAATTATTTTTTTCTAAAAATTCTATTGCTTTTTCTATGGCTTCAGCCTTGTTAAGTCCGTCTAAAAATTCTGAATTGATGTGTTCATTATCTTCTAAGTGGACAGATTTTTCAACATCTCCACCAGCTATTACTGATATAATCGGCAAATTAAATTTTTTAGCAAATTCAAAATCTCGCTCGTCGTGGGCAGGTACTGACATGATAGCCCCAGTTCCGTAGGACATAAGAACATAGTCAGCTATCCAAATCGGAATTTTTTTATTATTTATTGGATTGATTGCATAAGCCCCAGTAAATACTCCTGTTTTATCTTTGTTAAGGTCGGTACGTTGCAAATCAGATTTGCGTTTTACTTCTTCTAAGTATTTTTCAACTACATCTTTTTGTTCAGGGCTTGTAATTTTTTCTACTAATTTATGTTCAGGAGCTAATACACAGTAGGTTGCTCCAAACAAGGTGTCAGGACGTGTTGTAAATACTGTAAATTTCTCGTCATGTCCAAAAATTTCAAAATCTACTTCTGCTCCCTCAGATTTTCCAATCCAGTTTCTTTGCATGGCTTTTAAACTTTCAGGCCAGTCTAATTCTTCTAAATCTTGAAGTAATCTTTCTGCATATTCTGTTATTTTTAGAACCCATTGTCGCATAGGTCGGCGTTCAACAGGATGACCTCCACGTTCTGAAACTCCGTCTACTACTTCTTCATTTGATAAAACTGTTCCCAAAGCTGGACACCAGTTTACAGGAACTTCATCAACATAAGCCAAGCCCTTATTGTATAATTGAATAAAAATCCACTGCGTCCACTTGTAGTAGTTAGGGTCTGTTGTATCAACTTCCCTATCCCAATCATAAGAAAATCCTAATTCTTTTATTTGGCGACGGAAGGTGTCAATATTTTTTTTCGTAAATTCTCTCGGGTCATTACCAGTATCCAGGGCATATTGTTCAGCAGGTAAACCAAATGCGTCCCAGCCCATAGGATGAAGAACATTATAACCCTTAGCCCTCTTATATCTACTCAATATGTCAGTTGCTGTATAACCCTCTGGATGTCCTACATGCAGACCAGCTCCTGATGGATAAGGAAACATATCTAGGGCATAAAATTTTTCCTTAGACATATCGTCGCTTGTTTTAAAAGTTTTATTTTTTTCCCAATAATCTTGCCATTTTTTTTCTATTACTCTATGGTTAAACACTTTTTCACACTCCATTCTTCTTACATTGTTTACATTATAGCAATTTTTAAATTTTTTAGCAATGCTTTATTAAGTTAAGATTTTTCTAAAAAAATAATATTTTCTGTTTAGAATTTTTATTTTTTAAAAATTTTTTCTTATACAAAAATTAAAAATTATTTTATTTTTCTAAAATAAAAAACTGTAAAATAAATATTTTACAGTTTTATCTTCTTATTAATTTTAAAATTTTTCTGCGTAAAGGCAGACCATAGTCATACATAAACTTATAAGTTTTGCTAATGGCGTAATCAAACTCTCCGTAATGTTCAACTACATTTGGATTAAAATTAGACTTGTAAAGTAATAATCCATCTTCAAGGCTACCTTCTACACCACCCATAGAAGTTTTTACTGCTCCCATTTCAAAAAATTTCTTCATTGTTTCTACATAGACCTTGTATTGAGCAGGGATTTTTGAAAATTTACCGTTCATACCGCCATAAAGAATTTCTGAACTTAGGCCGTATTTAACTGATATTACCGAAGAAATTACGTGTCTTTCTTCATGAGTTTCTTCATATAAGTCTTCAAAATATTTTATTAAACCTTGTATTCCCTGCAAGCTCTCTTCAAGTTTATATTTTTTCTTACGCATCTTCTCATTAAGACTAGCTATTTCTTCTAAAATTTCTTCTTCTTTTTGCCTGCAGTTACTTAGTGAATTTTTAACATCCATGTAGGCTGTATAAATTATACAGTCTTTGCCGTAAATTTCAAAAAGATTTTCAAAATATTCCTTATTACGTAAAGTAATATTTTTTCTTTGCTCCGTACCCGATAGGGCAAACATCAAGTCATCTAAACCATTTTTGTCCATACACTGTGTTTCAATTAATATTTTTTCTGAATTTTTTAATAATCTATGTGTGCGTTTTGGCAGTTCAGCTTCAAAATTTTCGCTCAAATAGGTTACAGCTTCAAATCTTGGTTGGATAGTGTCGCTCATTTGCAAAGTAAAGCCCTTGTGCTTGAATTTAGCCTTTTTAAAAATTGACATGATACTTTCTTTTTTGCTATCTTCTTTAGCTTCAAGAAATTCTTTTTTAGGGGCATTTTTCAAGGGTTCAGGAATATCTATTTTTAATAACTTAGCCTTATTTTTTTTTGCATATAATTTTAAGTTTTTTAAAAAATATTCTAAGAGTTCTGCATTATTATAATCAAGAATGGGACCTCTCGGTAGATACCATAGACCGCTTCTTGTTAAAATTTGTGCCGTCGCTAAAACGTTAGAATTATCATCTATGACAGCAAGTCTTTTATACCCCCAAGTATTTTTTACTTTTACCCAGCCAGGAGATTGAAAAATACTACAATTTATATTTTTTTCTACAAATTCATTATATTTTTCTATGCTTATATTATCTATAAATTTCATTATATTTTTCCTTTATCAATATTTTGACTATCAACTTCTAAAATTTTATTACTTAAGTAAATTTTAAAATTTTATAAATTCTCAAAATAATTATGGAGTAGCCCGCTAAAGTCTACTCCAATATTATTACTATTCTTTATAACCGTCTGGATGTTTACTTTGCCAACGCCAAGAATCTTCACACATTCTTGAAATATCATATTCTGCCTGCCAGCCTAACTCTTCTTTTGCCCTGCTCGCATCAGCATAGCAAGTTGCAATATCTCCGCTACGACGCTCGGTAATAACATAAGGTAATTCTCTACCCACGGCAATACTCATATTTTTTATAACATCAAGAACTGAATAGCCCTTTCCAGTTCCTAAATTATAAACAGATAAACCAGAATTAGCTGCTAATTTTTTAAGGGCTAGA
The DNA here is from genome assembly GCF_018790995.1 of Gemella sp. zg-1178. NCBI lineage: Bacteria > Bacillati > Bacillota > Bacilli > Caryophanales > Gemellaceae > Gemella > Gemella sp. zg-1178. Next base: position 6,474 of record NZ_JAHKEI010000026.1, on the reverse strand, counting down.
ACATGACCTTTTGCCAAGTCTACAACGTGGATATAATCACGCACCCCAGTTCCGTCATGTGTGTCATAGTCATTACCAAAAACATTTACTTTTTCTAATTTTCCTACTGCCACTTGTGATATGTAAGGAAGTAAATTATTTGGAATGCCGTTTGGGTCTTCTCCCATATCTCCACATTCATGAGCCCCTATCGGATTAAAGTATCTAAGTAACACAATATTCCATTCTTTATCAGCCGTATAAACATCTCCTAAAATTTGTTCTAACATTAACTTAGTTCGTCCATAAGGATTAGTTGCTGAAAGTGGAAAATCTTCTTTTATAGGCACTGTATGCGGGTCGCCATATACCGTTGCAGAAGATGAGAAAATTATATTCTTACAATTATTTTTTTTCATAACTTCACACAAAACTAGCGTACCAGAAATATTATTGTCATAATAAGTCAGAGGAATTTGGCAAGATTCACCTACTGCTTTTAAACCTGCAAAGTGGATAACACCAAAAATATTTTTTTCTTTTTTAAAAATTTCATCAATTTTTTTCTCGTCACGAATATCTGCCTTATAAAAAGTCAAATCTTTACCAGTTATTTTTTTTACTACTTCTAAACTTTTTTCATTAGCATTATATAAGTTATCTACAACTACAACTTCATAACCTGAATTTAATAATTCAACACAAGTGTGAGAACCGATATAACCAGCTCCACCTGTAACCAATATTTTTTTTGTCATAATCTGAAACACGTCTAATATAGACTTCTCCTTATTCCAATATATGATAATTCTATATTATATTAATTAGAATGTCAACAAAAGCTAAAATTGTAAACTTAGTTTTAAACTTAATATTAAAAAACCCAACACAACTAACTAAATTTAGATTAGTATGTGTTGAGTTAAAATTATTTATTTTTTCTTAGGTATTATAAATACTATTGACATGATTGCAAATATACAAAATGCTACGTTAGTAATTAATCCGTAAGTTGCTCCAGCTGTAAAATCTTTGCCAGATGCTAAACCATTATAAACTGCTGCTGATATCGTAACTCCGATAGCTCCACCTAATGAACTTGCCATTTTATAAATTCCTGCTGCAACTCCAGCTTTTTCGTTTGGTACACTTGAAATTGCTGTATCTGTTGAAGGTGTTGCATAAATTCCAAGACCCGTTCCGAATAAGGCATAACCAATAAATACTAAAACAAAATAAGTTGAACCTTGAACCATTGTTAAAGCCATAAGAGCTATCCCGATAGCATTAATAAGAGTACCAATTAACATTGGTTTTCTTGAACCCATTTTTTGTAATAATTTTTCTCCGATACGGATAGTAATTAAAACACAAACTAGATAACCTAAAGACATCATACCGGCTTTTTGAGAATTTAAGCCACGACCTTGTTGCATGTAAGAATTAATTACAAATAATGTTCCAGCTACTGCATTAAGTAAAAAGTTAGAAATTGTTGCCCCTAGGTAACCTTGATTTTTGAATAAAGAAAAATCTATAAAAGAATTGCTTTTACTAACTTCAACTTTGTAGAAAACATATAGACCAACAATTACTACTGCTATTAAACCTAATGTTAGCGGACTTAAGAAACCTAATTCTTTTCCTTTAGAAATTCCGATATTTAAGGCTAGCATTGTTATTACAAAAATAGTTAATCCTACATAATCGAAACTTTGTTTTTTATCAGATTTAACTTTACTTTCTGGAGTTCCCATAATTAGTAAAATACTTATTACTGAAACAACAATCGAAATAATAAATACATACTTCCAACCTAGTGAACTAGAAACTGCCCCACCAAATAAAGAGCAAAGACCAGAACCACCCCAAGAACCGATTGACCAGTAACTAACTGCACGTTGACGTTCTGCTCCGTCATAATAAGTTTTAACAAGTGCCATTGTTGCTGGCATAATAAATGCGGCAGCAAGACCTTGCAAGGCACGACCTACTATAAATAAACCTGAACCAGTCGCAACTACTAATAGGGCTGAGCCTATAATATTTAAAACAAGACCTATTAAAGAAAATTTAACACGACCTAATTTATCAGCTAAACCTCCAGCTGCAACAATAAAAATTCCAGAAAATAGAGCCGTTATTGAAATACCGATATTCATAGCACCAGCTGAAATTTTTAAAGTTTTTTGTACGTCAGGTGCTATATTTAACATTGATTGGGCAAATAACCAAAAAGCTAAAACTGCTAGTACAATACCGATTAATAATTTATTTGTTCCCTTGTAATTTGTTTGCATTTTATTCATTCTCCTTTAAACATTCTAATAAGGCTGTTGCCATAGCTTTGGCAGATATTAATATTGATTTTTCATCAATATTAAATTTTGGATTATGGTGTGGATACATTACAGACCCTTCTTTATAAGCTCCTACATAAAAGAAACAACTTGGTTTTTCTTGTGCATAATAAGCAAAATCTTCTGACGGTGTTTGCTTAGGACACTCAAGAACATTTTTAACTTCTGCTATTTTATTTTCTTCTAGTGATTTTTTTACTAGAGTTGTAACTTCATAATCATTTACCAAGACCGGATAATCATTTTTGTAATCAAGTTCATATTCAAGACCAAAGGCTGAACTGATACCTGCTAATAATTTTGTAAATTCTTTTTCGATAACATCACGGGCTTCTTCATTCATAATACGAACATCACCCTCCAAAGTTACTTTTTCTTTTATTACGTTAGCAGAACCCACTCCATCAAATGAACCAATAGTAACTACTGCTGTATCAAAAGGATTTACTCTTCTACTAATTATAGTTTGCACCGCAGTTACAAAATGAGATGCCGCAACTATCGTATCATTAGCAATATGTGGCATTGAACCATGACCACCCTTTCCTTTTAAGGTAACCTTAAAATTTGCTCGTCCTGTTTGAATTGCACCTGCCCTGTACTCAACATTTCCTGTTGGCATTGTACTCATAACATGAATACCTAAAACTGCGTCTACATTATCAAGAACTCCAGCCTCAACCATAGATTTTGCTCCACCAGGTGGCACTTCTTCTGCTGGCTGATGAATTACCCTAACATTACCGCTTAATTCATCTTTTAATTCAATAAGCGTTTCTGCCAAAACCAACATATAGGCTGTGTGTGCGTCATGACCACAAGCGTGCATTACTCCTTTTTTCTTTGAAGCATAAGGTAAACCTGTTTCCTCTTGAATTGGTAGAGCGTCAAAATCAGCACGAATAGCAATAGTTTTTCCTGGTTTTGCTCCCATAATATCAACAACTATTCCGTAGCCATCACCAACATTAGTTTTTACCTGACAATCCTTATCTTTATAAAAATTTTTTATATACTTTGCCGTCTCAGTTTCATAAAAAGATAATTCTGGATTTTCGTGCAGATAACGACGAATTTCTATCATGCGTTCTTCTTTTTCTTCTAAAATTTTATAAATTTTATTTAAAAGATTATTCATAATTAATACTCCTTTTATTTTTCTTAACTTAATTTTAATAGACTTAAAATTTCTTGTAAAATTCCTTTTAAAATAAAAAATATAACCAAATAGTTATTTTTAAAATTTAGTAATTATTTAAAAGAAAAATTAAATTTATTTTATTTAATAGCTTTTATAGAAATTTTTCTGTATAATATATATCAACTTGTTATAACACTAATAAATTATAAAATTTTTAAATATAACTAAATAGAATTTTTTTATAACTCTTTAGTTATTTACAGGAGCTTATATGGATAATAAGAGAAAATTAGACTATCTTACTAAAATTATTACAAGTAAAAATATTACAAAGGCAGCTACTGAACTTTTTGTATCGCAACCCTACTTGAGTAAATTTATTAAAAATATTGAAGAAGAATTAGAAATTAAAATTTTTCAAAAAATAAATGGGCAAATAAATTTAACTTTTGCAGGGGAAAGATACCTTAACTATCTGACTGAAATAGATAAGTTGGAACAGAAAATGCAGAGTGAATTTGACTTGATACGTAATAACAAAAAAGGAAAAATTCGTCTGGGTATAAATCCAGCTTTGGCAACGGCTATGTTATATAAGGTTATACCCCAATTTAAACAGACAAATCCTAATATTATGATTGAATTATTTGAGAAAAATCAAAATATTTCCGAAGAAATGTTAGAAAATAACCAGCTCGATGTTGTTATTGGTATGTCGCCCATATTCAATGAAAAATTATCCTATAATATTATCTACACTGAAAATATGTATTTATTCGCTCCCAAATCTAGCAAACTATATAATGGTAAGATAAAGGATATTACAAAATTTTCTAAGTCCCTAGCCCTCTTAAATAATGAACCTATAATTTTAACACCCTTGCAATACGGCATAGGAAAAATGGTAGAAAATTTTTTCAAAAAAAATAATTTAGAATTAAATACTTCTATTACGACAAGTACCGTACCGACAGCAGTCAATCTTGCTAAATCTGGTATGGGCTGCACCTTTATTCCAGAAAATTTAATTAATAATTATCTTGAAGAAGATGCTACAATTTATAGTTTTAAGAAAACTGATATTAAGGCTGAATATATAGCAATCTTTAGAAAAAATGAACAGCTACCACAAATAACTATAAATTTACTCAATACCATTCTTGAAAACTTAAAAAAATAAAACTTACAGTTAAAAATATCTGTAAGTTTTTATTTTTAAGTTTTAATGAAATTTGTAGTTGGTTTTGAGTAGAAAAAAGATAAGAAAATTTTATTTTTTTAAAATTTATTTTCTTTAGTGTCTGCTTTTTTTACTTTACAATGTTTTATACATTTACTCTACAACTTTTATTTTTAAAGAGTAAAAATTTATCACAGTTTGATTATTTCTTATCTTTTTTGAAATTTTATTTTTTATCTTCTGAAATTGATTTTGTTACATCACCAATCAATTTTCCAAAATCAATAGCATTTTTTGATGTTATTACAGCTTGCCCTGTTTCTTCTTCAATTTCTTTTCTAGCATTTCCTGCAATAGAGCCACCACGTTTTGCAACTTTTTTATTTTCTTCTAATCCTTGTGGATTGGTTGCATTGGCAAGTTCTGTCGTTGTAGCTTCTGCAAGCATATTTAATACTAGTTCAAGTGTAGACATATTATCTCTAAGGTTTTGTTTCTTTAAACCTTTATAGTCTTTATATTGTCTTGTTGTCATACCTGTCCAAGCCTTAGTAATTTCATTTGTAAGGATTGCATACTCTCTACCCTCTCTTACTCCATGGTCTTGCCAAGTATCAGTTAATTCTTTTCTAACTTGAATAGCTTGTAGTCTTTGGTTAATCCATTCTCTTGTATAGCCTTTTTTTAGATAAGTTTCTAAGGCTCTGTCGATTGTTAGTTCCGGGTCAATTATTTCATCAATTCTTTCTTTACCTACTTGGGCAAGCCACATCTTAAATGGTTCTGCCTTGGGTGAAGGTATAGATTGTATGATACGGAAAATTCCTTGCATATCGGCAACGTCTGTATTGTATTTTTTACCGTCTGAAGATTCTAATTTCAGTTGTCGACAAATTGTCGACAACTCACTTTTTTCTTCGGTTGACATCCTTTTTTTTACACGATACCAATAATCTCTAGGATTTGTACTCTCCGTCAAGACTGCGACAACATCAATTATGCTAAAATACCAGTCTTCTTTGTCCCTATCCCAAATCGAACGTATCTTATTGCCCTCAAATAATTTTATTTCATTATTCATATTTTAACTCCTTATATTTTTTACTTCCTCTTCACAACCTCTTTAGTTGCTTGAATTTTTTTATCAGCGTAAAGTACCACGTCTTTAATAACTAACTTCTGTACGGCTGATACTAGGGTATTTATAAATTCAAAGTCAATTTGACCGTTTTTGGTTGGGAGTTGGATAAATTCTTTTTTTACTTTTTCCCAACCTGCTTTGTTTTCGTAGCCAAATTTTTCTTTTATTGATTTTTCTATCGAAGATGATAAAAAATATAATATATGATTATTAACTTCAAAAAATGGTTTTATTAGATAAGCATTATATAATACTCCTGTTCTCTGTGGTTGAGGATATACAGAACCTGTTGAAATTGCACCATCATTTATTATATCTATTGTCATTCCTGCACTTTCAAAATCAGAACTTCTTCCGTAATACATAATTCCATTATCTCCGTATTTTGCATTTACTAATGGTATATTAAATTCTGCTGTCTTTATTTTTGATACATCTGTTTCTTTATTGAATTTTGCTTTTTTAAATTTTAAATTTAGTTTCTCAAACAAATCCCCAATCCTAAACTCTGCCCAAGTAAGTTTATCTGCTAAGACAAGGTCTAGAGCCTCACGCTCAAGAGTGGATAACTTGTAGTTATCCAAGCCGCTTACTGTCAAGTAAGCGGCTAGCTCGCTTATACGCTCCTCTTCTAGCTCGCTTATATAAGCGTCCATAAATTCAAAATCAATTT
>NZ_JAHKEI010000025.1:0-17178 GCF_018790995.1 Gemella sp. zg-1178 | reverse complement strand
TATTCTTTATGCTAGATTATTCTAACATATATTTTCTTTATTTATAATATCTGTAGAGTTTCTTTTTTATTACTTTTTGGTTACAAAAATAAATAATAAGTAAAATTTTTTTAATTTATGTCTTGGTTTTTTTGTAAACTTCTAATGCTTTTTTACCATAAAAATTACTGAATTTATACCAAGTATAAAGATATTCTCCAATTATCTTGCCCTTGTTTTCTTGATTTATTGCCCATAAAAACCAGTAAAATGACATTACAGAAATATAAGCAAAAAAGTGTCCTAACTCTTTGCCACTTGGTTTGTATTCAAGATAATCTGCTATTGTTTTCTCCACTTCTTCTAAATTAAAATCTGAACAAGAAATAAAAGTTCCTAAGTCTAATGCAGGGTCAGCCATTCCAGAATATTCCCAATCTATCAGATACATTTTATCTTCTTTATCAATTATAAAATTTGATGGATTCGTGTTGATATTACATAAAGTTTTTTTTGAATCCTTATTTTCTAAATATACTTTTAATTTTGCTATCATATCTTCCATATAAGACATATTATTAAAATCTGTTCTTTTATATTTAGACAAATGTTTTTTTAATTTATCTATTTCATGCCAAATATTAAATTCAAAAGATGTAGTTTCGCTACTATTATGAAGTTTTTTTAATATTTTAATAGCCTTTGATACATGTTCTTTATTCTTATAATCCAGACTTGTTGTGTCATACATAAAATAAGCTAATTTCCAACCTTCTTTTTTATCTACATATATGTATGACTTATCTATTTCCAATTTTTTAGCAATTTCTAAGGTAGCTACTTCACTAGCCCTATTAATATAAAGTTCTGTATCTATATCAGGATGCCTATAAACATAATTTTTCCCTAAAACTTTGAACTTAAATGAAGTATTGGTTGCAGTTGATTGTATAGGTTTTATATTGACTATATCGCTTTCTTTACAATCTAATACTTTGCAAATATTTCTTAAAATATCTGAGTTAGCATTATTAATATATTTTTCATCAAAACTTCTTAAATCTTCTAGTGAATCAAATTCTTTGATATTTGATTTGTCATATTTTCTTATAGATAAATCTAAATCTTTAATGTATCTAATATATAGGTCTTCCCACAATTTTTCTTTTGTAATTGAATACTTATATTCATTATTCAAAATTTCTACAAATTTATCACTAAAATTTTTATCAAAATAAACATGCCCCAACATTGTCCAAGAATCTTTTCCGCCGATAGTTACATCTAAAATTCTATTTTTTTTGTCATAGCTAACACAGTATTCTTCTGTTGAACCAGCTTCAAAAACACAAGAATAATAGGCGTGATATACATATTTTTCAAATGGATTTTCTACAAAATAATTATCTGAAGAACAAATATAGGTATTAGCTAATTTATGAGTTACAAGTTTTAATGATGAGCTATTATTATATCTATTATAGTCTGAATTAATAACTATATTTACATTAAATTTTTCTTCGAGATAAAACATTTTTTCTTTCATGTAACCTACTACTAGAGTAATATCATTTATTCCAACCTCTTGAAGTTGTTTTATCTGTCTTTCTATTAATTTTTCGCCCTTGACTATTAATAATCCTTTGGGACTTTCATAGGATAAGGGAGCAAATCTACTACTCATACCTGCTGCCATAATTACAGCATTTTGAACTTTGTAAGGTTCTAAAGATTTATAACCCTTCTCCGTAATACTTATATCTTCACTTAATAAATTTTCATTTTTTAATTCTGCTATTAAAGAATTTACTTTTCCTAATGATATAGATAACCTTTCTGCAATTTCTCTTTGCGATAAATACTTATTACCATTTTTTTCAATAATATTTAATAAATTAAATTTTGCTTCTTTCAATTTTCTCTCCAATGTTCATTTTTTTATTTTAATATTCCTTATTTGAACATACTATAAAATAATATCACAGTAACTATTATTAGTAAAGAAAAATTAAAAGAAATATGTTTATAAAAAATTTTTTATGATACTAACAAATATAAAAAATTAAAATTGAATTTATTATAAATTTTGACTTTACTATGTAAATTTTTGCTACTGTTTAAACAATAATTTTATGAAAAATAAAAAAGATATAAACTTTTTAAGTTATATCTTCTTGTTTAAAATTTTATAAATTACTAAAAATATATTTTAAATTGTCAACTACTGATAGTAAATATTTACAAATCATTTTAAGATTTATTACAAAAATTTTATATGTAGTCTATTTTTTTATTTTTTAAATAATATTTTTTCCAACTAAAGCCTTTAATTAATCCTAGCAAAGTTCCTAGTCCGTAAGAAAGATGAACTGCAAAAATTAAAAAGGGTAATAGTAAATTTGTCATAGAAAATTCATTCTTTATTATGGCTAAACTGCTTACTAAAATTATGAATAAAAAGTAAATTGAAAATAATATTACTAAAAAAATGCTACTGAAATAGCTAAGTAATAAGGAAGCTATTATGGCTAAAACAAATAATAAGGGAACAAAATGAAATATAGAAAAACATTTAGGATAAACATGGCTAACTTTTCCTATCCAGTCTCCATTAGAATATTTTTGTTTTAACATTCCTTTTAGATTTGGTCTTGTATATTGATAGGATAAAATAGAATTGTTGTAGGCTATCTTATAAGCATTTTTTCTAATTCTATAATGTATTTCATTATCTTCTACCCTGCCAACTAGTTCATCTAGCAAACCTACTTTTTCAAATACTTCTCTTTTGTACATACCCTGAAATACTGAAGAAACATATTTTATTTTATTATCATCGCTTTGTTTGCGATAGTTGGCAATTCCACTACCAAAAATATTTTCTTCTACCAGTAATAAAGTTTTTGAAAAACTATCTTCATTTTCTATTATACTCGGTCTAGGTCCTCCGCAAACTTGCTCACCTGATAAAATAGTTTTAACATTTTCTTCGATAAAATTTTTGCTTATGTGCGAATGACAATCTACTTTTAAAAAACAATCTCCACTAGCATTTTTTATACCAATGTTCATACCCGCAGACAATATTTTTTTAGGGTTTTTTAGTAATAAAATATTATTAAATTCATTACTGCTTGCTTTAAATTTTTCTAGTATATTCCAACTATTATCTGACGACATACCATCTATAAAAATTATTTCTATTTTCTTTTTAGGGTATGTTTGGTTTTCTAAATCTTTAATTAATCTCGGTAAATATTTTTCTTCATTTAGTAACCCTATAATTACAGATACTAACATAAGCCACCTCTGTTTTTTCTAAAAAGGATTTGCATTAGAAACTACCTCTTTATTTGTAATATGAAGATAATTTTCTAATTCTTTCTCAATTACTGCTACTTCCTCTTTATATTTTTCTTGCTTATAAATTTGAATATTATTTATTGAAATATCAGGATTAAAATATTTTCTTTTCTTTATATGATTAGTAGAATCTAAATTTAGGTAAGCCTCTATCATTTTTATACTATTATCATAGTTAAAAATTAAGTCTTCAAATTTTATTCTTAAAACCTCATAATTATTTTTTCTTTCATTCTCTCTCATTTCTTTATAATAGCGACAAAATTTATAAACGTCTTCAGGATATAAGACTGGTACCCCATTTTTAACCCATACATATTTGTTCATGATGAAAACATCTCTGGGATCTCTTTCTACTATCACAACCTTAATATCTAAATACTTAGCATAATTATCCAACCTATATACATTGTGAGGCAATAAAAGTTGGTCTAATACTATATCCTTTTCACTATCTTTATTTAATTCCTCTACAAAATCTTCTATAAATTCTCCTGTATATTGATAAAATTTATCCTCTTTTATAAATGTGTACTCTATATCAAATTTATCTAATTTAGGTGGCTTATTAAAAAGTTTTAGACTTCTATTGATTATAGCTCTTTTATAAAGTTTAAAGCCCCTATATTTTTCATTATAGTACCAAACTCCACTAAAACTATCAAATTTAATTTTTTGAATATACTTATCTACTATATCTAAAAAGTTAGCCGATACATATTTTTTATAATTACCAGGCCACCAACCTCTTAAAGAATATAAATCACTAATTTTATTCCTAAAATTTTTAATGGCTTCATCACTTCTAAGAGCATTATTATTTAATAATAACTTATCTTCCAAGTCAAAAACTCCATCTGGCATATGTAAAAATATATATTCATAGTCTGCATTTTTTGTGTTTATCCCCTTATATTCACGCAGTATATCTGTTACTGCAGATGAACCACTTCCCATATAGCCTGTGGGTACAATAATTTTTTTACTCATATTATATCTCCTCAAGTAAATTAATTAAACTTGAAACTTGCTTTTCTAATGTATAATTTTCAACATGACCTAAACAAGATTCTTTTTTGATTAATCTATCTTTCTTATCTTTTTTTAACTCGCTAGCTAAATAATTTATTAACTCTCTATCGTAGTCATTAACAAAACCACACTTACCTAAATTAGATAATTCTTCTACTCCTCCTACATTTGTGCTAACAAATCCAACTCCTAGTGCTAAACCTTCAACAAAAACGGTAGGAAACCCTTCACCTTTTGAAGTCATTAAAATATAGGATGAAGATTTTATATAAGGATATGGATTAGATTTGTAACCTAATAAAATTACTCTATCTTCTAAAGAATTTTCTTTAATAAAATCCTCAACCCAAGACTTTAATTCACCTTCTCCTAATAAATATAATTTTTGTTTTATATCTTTTTTAACTAGTTCTAAGTAGATATTCAATAATCTTTTTATCCCCTTAGCTTCTTCTAATCTTCCTAAAAACAATAAAGAATCTTTTTCATACTCAACTTCTTCTTTAGAATTTTTAATTATATCTGAAAAGTCATAGCCATTATATATTTTTACTACCTTATCTTCATATTCAGGATAAACATCAACTATCGACTGCTGAGTTTTATTTGATATTGCTACTATTCTATCAATATTTTTTAAGGCCTTACCGTATTTTATTTTATTAAATTTTTCTTTTTCATCTAGTAAATTTTCAATACTTCCATGATTCCAGGCAATACTTTTTGTATTTTTATTTATTAAATAAGCAGGATAAAGATAATTAAAGGCTATTTCATAATCATATTTTTTTCGGCATCTAACCCTTTTATATAGATTAGGAACATACTCAAAGAAAAGTCTCTTAAAAAGATATTTTATTCTCCTATCATCAATTTTATTAAGTAGGGGCTTTAATAATCTTGTTTTTTCACCTAGATTAACTTTATGATTATTAAATTTTCCAACTTCTAAGACATCTATGTCGTATTTTTTTTCTAACTCTCTAGTTAGATTAGACAAAATTTTTTCAGCACCGCCACCCTCTCTGGTTGTCCATACTGTAAATAATATTTTTTTCATTTAATGTCCCTTTTATTATAAAAATTTTTGTAATATTTCTTTTATTTTTAATAATGATATTACTAACAATCTATTATCACTATATACATATTTTAAAATAGTCCTCTTCATAATATTTTCTTTTTGTAAATACTTATTATTTAGCCAGCTATGATAAATATTATTTACATAATCACGAAGTTCCTTTAAAACTTTAGAATTTTTATCAATTTGTATAATAGAAACGTAACTTACATATAGCATATGATGAATGTGTAAATATTCTAGTTCTGCATAATATGTATCTAAAATATTTTTTTCTTCAAAGTATTTCTTTAAATCTTTCATGACGATAAATATATCTTTTTTCTTTTCTATATCCTTATTTGTCATAATAGAGTTACTATTAATATAATATTTATATATATCAATGTCAAAACTACTTATGCTTTTTGCTTCGGTTAGTAATTTCGGACTTATGTTCAAATCTTCATATAATGTCCTATCCAAGAATTTTAAATTTGTATTTCTTATAAATTCTGTATTAAAAATAAATTTCCAAGAAGACGGAGCTGTTAATAATATTTTCTTATTATCTGATAGAATGAAATCTTTTTGCAAAATTATTCTATCTAGGCTTACTTGAATTTTTTTATTTGATATCTGAGTATAATTAAATATATTTATATCAGAATCTATCCTATCTAAAACATTAGATACAGCATCTTCTATTATTTCATCATCCACATCAATCATCCATAAAAATTTTCCCTTAGCATTTTCAACAGCATAATTTCTTACAGAACTTAATCCACCATTTTCTTTATTAATTAATACATAATTTTTAAAAATATTTGAATAGTTTCTTAAAATAACTTCACTATTATCTTTTGATCCATCATTTATTACTAATACTTCAACTTCTTTATTACCCTTATAATTTTCTATTGATTTAGAAATTGAATTTAAACAACGTTCTAAATAATTTTCTCCATTATAAACTGCAACAGCTATAGTTAAATACATAATATCTCCTTAATCTTTAATTATAAAATAGTATACCATATTCCTGATAGATATATTATATAAAATTTACCACAGTATTCAAATTATTACTGTGGTAAAATAAAAATCTTTATTTTTAAACTTATTTATGCAATTTACACAAAAATATGTAAATGTATATTTACTTCTCTCTTATAATAATATAAACTCCTAAAATTATTACAAATGAGCTAATAATTGTTCTTATAGTCAAATCTGTTCCTAAAATAATAAATGAAAATACTGCTGTCCAAATTACATAGGTAACATTTAGTCCCGTAGCTTTTGAAGCCTGCAAATAATTTATGGCAGCATAATATAATAGATAAGAAAGCATATTTGCTAAAACCATACCTACTACTATTAATATAAAATTACCTTTTGCAACAAAATTAAAATCTACCTTATTAAAAATTATTATTAGTAAATAGGCTAGAAAAGATGTAGTTTGACGTATAAACAGAGCCTCTATGGGTCTTAAATCATTATCCATCGCATAAGATGATAATACACTCTCACTAGCCCAAGACAAAGCACATAATAGACCAAATAAAATTCCTAAATATGTTCTTGCTCCACTACTTATTTCAAATGTTTGAGAAAACAAAGCTAGCACTATAAGAATTATTCCAAAAATAGTTTCTTTATTAACCTTATTTTTTAAAAATATTATTGATAAGACCACAGCTAAGCCAGGATATATGGCAGTAACTGACGAAGCAAAGCCTGCACCAAGATATTTAACGGCATATAAATTAAACTGCATACCTAAAGGACCAGCTAAAATAGCCGCAAGAACTAAGCTGTAATTTTTCATACTAGAAAATATTTTAAAATTTATCTTCCCATATTTTATAACTATTAATAGCCCTAAAAAAATAAGACTGAAAAAATCATGAACAAGCGAAACTAAAAATGGCGAAACATCAAAAATAGAAAATAATAAGCCGCTTAAAGTAAGACCCATCCCCCAAAATAAGCCAGAAAATAAACCTATATATACTTTACTTTTATTTTTCATATCTTGCCTTATACTCCTCTAAGTTCTTTAACATTCTTTCATATCTATCTCTCCCGTAAGTACCGAAAAATGTACCTTGTTCTTCTTTATAAACCGTCCACAAACTCCAAAGAATATCTTGCAAAATTTTATATATAAATATCTTTTGCTGATTTATAGGAGTTTTTTCAGTTTTATAAAAATTAAAAAATTCTTCTTCCTCTGATTTTATAAAATTAGATTCTAAAAATAGGGATGCTATATCCCACATAGGATCATTTACTGCACAATACTCCCAATCAATAAGATATATTCTACCCTTAGTATCTTCAATAAAATTTTCAGGAACCAGGTCTATATGACAATTTTTGTAATCAAGTCCTATCTTGTTTAATTCTTCCTTTAATTTTATTATTTCTAACTTAATTTCTTTATAATTTTTATAAGGTATAGAATTTTCTATCAAACTTTCATACTTTTCAATTTCAAAAAAAATATCAAATTTTGAATTAAATTGTGGTTTTGACAAATGAACTATTTGTAATATTTTAGATATAGAAGATAATTTTGTTTTTATTATTTTTTCATCATAAGTAATTGCATTTTCAATATATTCATTTATTTCTATACCTTGTTTTATATCAAATATATAATTATTAACATCAAGATTAAATAATTTTACTATCTCTAAATTTTTTTTCTCCAACTCTCTGCTAATTAATTTTTCTGTTCCCCTACCAAAAAATTTAAGTATATATTTTTTTTTATTTGTTTCGACTAAATAATTGTAGTTAGTCATTCCTCCTATTACTTCTATATTATTTACATCTTGAGAAAAATTTTTATCAAAAATCTTTATAATTTCTTTATAATTCAAATAACTCACTCTCCTAATAATAAAATTCTAAATCAAAATAATTATACCACAAGTAGACTTATATTTAAAATTTATTAACAAGTAATCAATAATGTGTTATAATTAATAAATATTTTTTAGGAGAATTAATAGTGAAGAATTTAAAAATAAACGCCCTAGCATCTGTTACAGTAAGAGTTTTAAATATCCTATTCCCCTTGATTACAGGACCCTATATTGCTAGAACATTATCAAAGGAAAATATAAGTTTATTTGATGCATCAAACACCATAGCTCAACTATTTATTCCTTTTGCCACATTTGGAATATATACCTATGGAGTTAGAGCTATAAGCAAGGTAAAAAACAATATAAAAAAAAGGAATGAATTATTTTCAGAACTATTTTTTTTGTCTGTAATATCGACCTTAATAACATCTTTGATATACTATACTTACGTAACAAATTTTTTAGATTATAAAAATAATATTCAAATATATGTTTATTCTATACTAGGTCTCCAAATATTATGTCAATTCCTATATATAGAATGGATAAATGAAGCATTTGAAAATTATACTTTTATTTTATACAAGACTATAGTAGTAAGATTAACAATATTCACATTAACCTTTACTCTCATAAAAGATGCTGACGACGTATTACCCTACGTTTCAATAATGACCCTAGCAGAAATTTTAAATATGCTAATAAGTTTTATATGGATAAAAAAAGAAGTTAAGTTTGTTAAAATTAAAATTAAAAACTTATTAAAATTACTATCCCCCCTATTTACAATTTTATTACTATCCAATCTAAATATGCTATATATCTATTTAGATAGAATATTTTTAACAAACTCTCCTGTATCTACAAATATATCAGACTATGTAGTATCTTATAATATAGTTATGCTAATTACAGGTGTTATAAGTGGTGCCATAAGTGTTAATATACCTAGATTAAGCTACTATTGGGGAGAAAATAAAATTGAAGATTATACCAATTTAATAAATAAGGGAAGTCAGTTTTTTTTATTTCTAATAACTCCTATAAGCTTTGGACTTATGATTTTAGGGACAGAAGCTACTCTTATTTATGGGGGAGATAAATTCTTATCAGCTGGAATAGTTACATCAATATTTTCAATAAGAGCATTAATTTTGGCCTTAGATAATATAATAGGTATTCAAATTTTATTTGTACAAGGTTATGAAAAAAAACTAGCTCTGTATATTGCCATTGGGGGTTTAAGCAATCTCGCCCTAAATTCTCTACTCTTCTATAATAATTTATTCTCACCTGAATACTACATCATGACAACCATAGTAGCCGAAATAATAGTTGTAATACTCTATGTGCAATTTATTATTAGAAAAAATATAATGAATTTAAAAAACTTACTTCAAAACTTTTTAAAATACACCATAATTTCTTCAACATTTTTTGTAGTATCATTAATTGTAGAAAAATTTATTCCACATAGTATTATCATAAATAAAATAACTATACTAAGTATTGCTATAAAAATAATTTCTTGTGGACTAATTTATTTCTTAATTTTATACATATCGAAAGATAAAATGCTTTATGATACTATATACTTTATAAAAGGTAAAATAAAAAGGCTGGCAAAATGAAAAAATTAGAATTAAATGAAATAAAAAAAATAGGATTAGACATATTAATTTATATAGATGGTTTTTGCAAAAAAAATAATATTGAATATTTTATAAATTACGGAACTCTTTTAGGAGCTGTAAGACATAAGGGTTTTATCCCCTGGGATGATGATATAGATATAACAATGACTAGAGAAAATTATAATAAATTTATTAAACTATTTAAAAATGATACTTCTAAATATAAAATACTTTCACTAGAAAGTGAAAAAAATTATTTTAATAACTTTATTAAAATTCACAACTCAGAAACTAAAATAATTTACAGTGATTTAACAAAAAGTTATGATTCTGGAATTTTTATTGATATATTCCCCCTAGACTATTTTGATAACAAAAAAGTTATTAATATAAGTTATTTCTTTGAAAGTTTAAAATATCTATCATTTATTAAAAAAGAAAATGTTACATACAAGGACAGTAAAATAAAAGATTTATGCAGGATTATTATGTGGTACCTAGTAAGACCTATCCATCCTAAATTTTTTGCTAAAGTAATAGAAAAAATAATAAAAAAATACACTTCAAATAAGCCCACTTTTTCCGCATTTATTATATCCAAAAATAAAGAGAAGGATATTTTACCTCTTAATACAGGAAGAGAATTAATAGAATTAGAATTTGAAAATCATAAATTCCCAGCCCCTAAAAATTATGATGAAGTTTTAACCTACTTGTACAATGATTACATGAAATTACCAAAAAAATCTGAACAAGTACCCCATAAATTTTATGCTTATTATACAGATAAAAAAAATAGTAACTAAAAATTTTAGTTACTATTTTTTTCAAATATATTAAGAAAATATTATTATATTATACAAGGATTTTAATTAAATATTATAATTCATAAGAAATTATACCTAATATTTTTTTATCAAAATTATTTAACTGTTGCAAGGCTTTTTCAAAATTTTTATATCTTGTGCTTCCATACTCTTCTACAAATATAGGATTTAAAATTCCTTCAAAATCACTTACAGATCTTAATAATTTTATATTATATCCTGCTTTTATTACTTTTTTATGTACAAGTTTATTTGTAGTTATAAGTGTAATATCATTAGAAAAATATTTAGTAACGACAGCTATATCTTTTGAAGAAGTAATATCAAAAACTTTTTTAACTTCCTTGTATCTATTGTAATCTCCTATTCTATTAATTGTTGGATTAAATATATATAGTAAGAAATTCACACCAGCAACAAATATTAAAGTCAATACCCCAATTAATGCTAATTTAATTACTAACTGTTTTTTACTATAAGTTATTTCCATATTTTCTGAACTTGATGAATTAGAATATACCGTATTTAATTTTTCAATAGTTACATCGCTATAAACGCCTGAATAATTTTTAATTATACTATCTATCTTACCTTCAATAAATAAATTCAATTCTTTATTAGGAGTAAGTATTTCTACTGAAACTCCCTTATTTTCTTCTAAAGGATTAATTTTTATTTTTTTTATCCAATAATCTATATTTGAATTTTTAAGTACTGTTGCATCACTTCCTAATGTTGCTGCATATTTTTTTAAGTCCTCTTCTTTAGAATCATTAAATAAATAAGCTCCATTAATGTTAGCAGATATTATTTTAGAATAAAAATCACTATATCCGCCATAGACATTATTTATTTTTTTTTCAGAAGTGGTCTGTGGAGTAGATATTTTGTAAATGACGTAACTAGAAAAGTTGGAATTTACATTGCTTACAGTTTTAGTATTTATTGTTTTATAAATTAAAGGTAGAGCTATCAATAAATATATAATTAATGCTCCTATAATGTTTACCCTTAATTTTTTATATATATTAGCAAATAAATCTGCTAAAGAATAATTTTCAAACATTTTATTTATCTCCTTATCAAATAAGCCTTATTTTTCTTCAAAATATTAGACGTTAGTAATATTAGCAAAATTATAAACCATAAAGGAAGTTCCAACACATGAGAAAAACTAGCTGAAAAAGAACCTCTAGGTGTAAAAAATAATTCTGTTAAAATAACTAAAGCTAAAAATGATATTACTATTTTTCCAATGTATAATTTTCTTAATAAAAATACAAATATAAATCCTAAAATTATACCCATTAAAATTACTCCTACATAACCAAAATCAATATAATTACCTATGACATAACTGTCCCCTATGCCATGACCTTCTAAATAATATTTTTGGTAAACAATATAAGATAAATTATGAGCAAGAGAGTTGCTTTCTAAAGCTACTGTTAATCTATCAGTAGATGGAATATCTACCGAATTAAACAATAAATTCCCAATTTTTCCCCTATAAATATAATCTATTATACTGCCAAAAGTATAGTTTCTTAATTCACGATTAGGTAAGTCTCCTTGATACATATATCCCCAAGCAAGAACATTAAAACTACTTCCCTGCTTATAAATAAAATCTATAATAATATCAATAAAGCTAAGATTCCCTACGTTTTTCCCATCTCTAGTATAATTTATAATACTCATTATTACAATTATCGGTAGGGAGAAAATAGCCATTAAAACTTTTTCCTTATATCCTATCCATTTTCCTTTTTCTGTTTGATTTCTTACAAAATAATAAACAAATGAAAATATTAAGCTTAGTATAAAAGGATTTCTAGTTCCCGTAAGTAAAATTATAAAATTTGCAAATACATATAACAATAATACAATACTGGCATAAAGTTTTTTTGGTTTTGTCGCCAAATAAAATATTAATATAAAGAATGCAAAATTCCCTAAATAGTGAACTATTAAAGGAAGTTTACTTTCAAATGTAGCAAAATATAGATAATAATCATTTACTTTTATCTTAAATAAAACTTTTTCTATATTTAAGGCTAAATAGGCCGGATAGGTACAAAATAATAAAACTACGGCTACTATTCTAATAGTTTTAATGTAGTTATAATCGTATTGATATTCTACAAGCTTCTTTTTGCTATAATATCTATCTCCTATAAGACCACCGATAAAAATAGAAATGACAGATAGCATTATTATTTTTATACAAAATTCATATATATAATTTTGATAATTAGGTAAATAGCCAGTTTTAAAATAATCTATTGTTGGTAAAGATAGTAAAAATAAAAATATCAGCAAATAAAATATCAAGTGAATTATATAATTTTTTAAATTTTTAAAAGTATAGATTATACACGTTACTAACAATAAAATTGCACTTATTAATAAGTATATTACATCATCAGAATAAAAATAAAACAGGATAAATGCAAAAAATATGCTATAACTGAAAAAAGCAGCTAAACTAATTACTTTTTTTTCTATATTCAATATAGCACCTCCTTTTACTCTAAATTTAAATTTTTCATTTTTTCTTCTGAAAAATAATCTTCAGAAAAAGTATATTCTGCAACTTCAAATATTCCTATATCTAGTTTAAATATTTAAAATAGTAGTCTATATTAAAGATATTTTGATAATTATATATTGTTATATATTCATCAAATTTACTCATTAGATATTTTTGCCGTCCATTTAGATAAAAAGCTTGAAAAAAGGGCTTTAGGTAAAGTATTAGCATTTGAAGAATTATTTTTATATGATTAAATCTTGGATATCTTTCATAAAGCATTACATCATAATACTCTGCTATATTATGAAGTTATAAATTGAGTAATCTAACCACCATTTCTTAAATAAAATTAAGCATAAATAATCAAAATAATTTATCTTTTATATTTTTCTGCATTAAGATTTTATCAAAGTCAGAATTAACCATCCTCCAAAAAGATAGTTTGAAGGTAGGAATATTAACACTTTTTCATAATAATTATTTATTCAATATCGTTCTTGATTTATATTTTTTATAAAGATATCTATAAAGTTTAATATTAACATTTAAAATTAAGACTGAAATTTTTAATTCTTTTGCTGCCTTGCTACTCTTTAATATTTTAGAAAAGTTATTTTTAAAATATTCTCTAAGCTCTATAAATTCTGAATAATTTTTATAATCATTATCAACTATTAAATGATTAAAGGTCGAAAGATAAGCATAAGTAAGACGAATAAAACTTTCTTCTGAAAACTGTGGGTATTCTTTCAATATGTAGTCATTAATAGTATTTAATATTTCTATAATATCCATTTGCTTGCTAGTGTATTTTTCAGTTGTAATACTATTTTCTCTAATGTAATAATAGTAGTAACATTTACTTGTTATAGCAATTTTGTCTATTACTTTAAACAAATCATAATTATAAAACATATCTTCATAATATTTCCCTACTGGAAATTTTAATTTTTTAGCTATATCTGATGATATTAATTTACACCAGACAGAACCATAAACTTTTTCCATACTTAGATACTCTTTTATATAATCATCTAGCCTTAGTATATTACAAAATTCTTCTCCAGCATAATGAGGTTTTTCCTTATTACCATATACTCTAGTAACATTACACTCTGCTATATCAATATTATTAGTTTTTATTGTTTCATAAAGGTGCTGATACATATTTTCATGTATATAGTCATCACTATCAACAAAGCCTATATATTTTCCTCTTGCTTTTTCTACACCAAAATTTCTTGCATCTGATAGCCCCCCATTTTCTTTATGGTAGACTACTATTCTGCTGTCTGTTTTAGCTAGTTCTTCGCACATCTTTCCACTATCATCTGGTGAACCATCATCAACTAAGATTATTTCTAAATTTTTATAGGTTTGCAATAAAATTGAATTTATGCATCTTTCTAAGTACTTTTCTACTTTATATACTGGTACTATTATACTTATTAATTCATCATTCATATTTATCTTGCTAAACCTTTCATATATTTTTATATTATTTTATACAGATTAATTTTATTATTATACTCTTATTATTAAAAACAATAAATTTTTTTATTATACATTTCTAAAGTTTACACTCTAATACTTAAACTTAATTAATAATAAAATAACATACTTTTACATTTTATTATTAAATACCTCTTCAACTATATTTTTGTAAGTTTCTATAATATATTCTATTTCTTCATTTGTCAATCTTGTATTTAAGGGTAATGAAATTTCATTTTCAAAATATTTGTAGGCATTAGGGTAATCTTTTATATCAAAACCTTTATTTTTATATGCAGTTAGTAAGGGCAGTGGTTTGTAATGAACATTGGCACTAATTCCCTTTTCTGCTAATCTTGTAATAATTTCATTTCTTTGTTCTAAGTTTGCCCCCTCAACATGAGTTATGTAAAGATGATGCGATGATAGATAGTCTTCTGTTTTATGTTTTAAGAATTTTATTCTTGTATTTTCAAAAAATTTGTCATACATATCCACTATTTCATATCTACGCTTAAGTAAAGCTGGATATCTATTTAATTGAACAAGACCTATTGAAGCTACTATATCAGTCATATTACACTTATAACCAGGTATTACTATATCGTATTCCCAAGAACCTGCTTTCATCTTGCTTAGGGCGTCCTTAGTTTGTCCATGTAGTGATAATATCTGAAATTTTTGATAAAGTTCTTCATTGTCAAAATTAGGATTTTCTTTCCAAGTAGCACTACCTCCCTCGGCAGTTGTGAAATTTTTAACTGCATGGAATGAAAAAGAACTAAAATCAGCTATATTACCAACTTTTTTCCCCTTATATACTGTTCCTAAGGCGTGGGCCGCATCACTAATTATAGCAATTCTTCCTAATTTTTCTTGGTAGTCGCTACTTGCTTTAAAGATATTTTTTTTCTCTTCTACTATTTCAAATAATTTTTCATAGTTACATGGTATTCCACACAAGTCAACAGGTATTATTGCTTTTGTTTTTTCTGTAATTGCTGAACTTAGTTTGTCATAATCCATCTCAAAATTATCTTTTTGGATATCAACCATTACAGCCTTAGCTCCAACATGATAAATTACTGAACAAGATGCAGTATAAGTCATAGCAGGAACTATCACCTCATCACCCTGACCAATTTCAAGAACACGAAGAATTAATTCTAGTGAGGCAGTAGCAGAATTTAAGCACACTGTTTTTGGGCTTTGTGTGTATTCTGACAATTTTTTTTCTAGTTCTTTTGTTTTTGGCCCTGTTGTTATCCAACCTGACTTTAAGACTTCTGTTACCGCAGCAATTTCTTCATTTGAAATATCTGGTGGCGAAAATGGTATATTTAATTTTGTCATAAAATTTCTCCTGAAAATTTAAATAAGTATGATATAAAGTAAATTATACCATACTTAATGTTATAAATAAAAATTATTTATAGTAAATATAAAATTAAAATATTTTTATTTCTTTCTTATGGCTATAAAAAATATTAAGAATCTTTCATGCCCATTTTTTTATCTAAATTATACATTATCTTAGCAATTTTATAGCCCCAAAGTGGATCGGTAGCATAGTAGACATTCATACCAGATTTTTTATCTCCTAGGAATGCACCCCTAGCTGGAAAACCAGTATTAATTAAATATCTATTATTAATCCATTTTGCAGCCCCTAAAATTCCTGCATCAACATTATCAAAAGTTGTGGCTGATTGATAAGGATTTGTATCATAGGCTTTTATCCCAAAAAAGTTATTTTTATCAACAGCTATTCTGCTTTTACCCCAAGCACTTTCCAATGCTGCGTGTGATAAAAGATATAAGGCATTCACTCCATATCTTTCTTCTGCTGCTTTAAAAGTTGCTCCCTTGTTTAAAAGTTTACTAGAAGAACCTCCCATTATAGCAATCATTCTATTTAAATCTTCAGCACTGTAATTAGTTTTAGTTTTTAAGTTCTTATATTGAAATACTTCAACACCTGACTTAGCTACCTTATTATTTTTTGTTTGATTAGGCATCCACTTACCATTTTCATCTACATAGTAGCCGTCTGGTGTCCAACTACTTGTTAGCATTGCTCCATTTACTCCTAGGTAGTAGTCTCCTATCCACTTGCTTTTTGCTAGGCTTCCGTCTGCTTCTAAATAGTACCATTTGCCATTTTCTTGATGCCAGCCTGTTTGTTTTGTTTTGTTTGCTAGCCACTTACCACTGTAATCTACATAGTAGCCGTCTGGCGTCCAACTACTTGTTAGCATCGCTCCATTTGCTCCTAGGTAGTAGTCTCCTATCCACTTGTTTTTTGCTAGGTTGCCGTCTGCTTCTAAATAGTACCATTTGCCATTTTCTTGATACCAGCCTGTTT
>NZ_JAHKEI010000024.1:0-17368 GCF_018790995.1 Gemella sp. zg-1178 | reverse complement strand
ATTAAAACTAACTCCCTATGTTGTGCTTTTTAGGCTTATCGCAAAGGAACAGTTATTAAGCTCTGCCAAGCAGTGTAACGTGCTTCTATTACACTTCTATATCACTATAGATTTACTAACGTTAGTGTTTTAGAAAGAGATAGGTTAAATCACTAAGGATTGGTTTTTATCTCTAAAATCATATTAACAAAATTAAAATATTTTGTCAAATTTTTTTAAAAAATTTCTCTAAAAACTCTTGACTTTAACCTCTTTTTAGAGTATAATATAAACATAAGGAGGTGAGACAATGAGCAAGAAAAAACAAAAGATTTTTTCAAAAGAAAAACTATTAAAAATTGATGTAATCCTACGAACATTACAAATTACAAAACTTTTAATAGAATTAATTGAAAAAATTTTCAAATAATAAGGTTGGGGTAAAAGCCCCCTCCTTATGTCTTGCTTAATTATAACATGGACAAATAAAAAATACAAGCCCACACAACATAAAATATTCAGGAGGTAAAAAAATGATTATACAACACCACATAGAAAAATTACTAAACGGTCAAATAACAGCCTACCAAATAGGAAAAGCTACAAACTTAAACATAAACATGCTCCAAAAATACATAACAGGAGACCGAAAAATAGAAAACATGACCCTAAAAACAGCAGAAAAGCTATATAAATATTACATAGACACACAAAAAGAGAGTTAAAACACTCTCTTTTAATTTATATTATATTATTTGCCCTTTATAAAAGAAATTATCACTCCAGATAAAACAGAACCAATTAAAATAGCAGTCCCTATATTATTTCCTTTAACTGCCAAATAAAAACCACCTATAAATGCACCTATAGCTAAAGCAAAAGCCAAATACAACCCCACACTAGTATACTTTAAATAAATTTTATTATTTTCATGGCGTTCTTTAACTTCTACCTCTAACAATTTCATCAATCTATCAGCACCATTAGGAATTATATTGTCAAACTCCTTTAGCATTGCTGGTGGTGGTAACATCCCACTATATTCTTCAGTTATCTCTATTTTTTGTAAAAGTAATAATTTATCTTTTTTTGATAATGCCTCTATTTGTTTTTGAATTTTATTTATATCATTATTTTTAGCAATATCTTTCTTTGAAGTCATTAGTTACTCCCAAAAAATCTTTACTAATATTATTAAAATCATTTTCTAAATTTTTTTTATCATCTAAATGTGTTTTAAAATTAGGTTTACCTACTTTAAAAAAATTAAAATTAAAAGCTAATAAAATACCATTTAAAAAATGTAACTTTGCATTTTTATCCATAGTAAAAACCTCCTCTGTTTAATTAAATATACCATTTTCCCAAATAAAAATCAATAAAATTTAATTATTTTCATAAATTAATTACCCGGAAATATATTTATACTTAATTTTGTTTAAAAAAATAAACCCTTAGGCTTGTTTATTATGCGTTAAAATATTTTATCAAATTTTTTAAAAAAATTCTCTAAAAACTCTTGACAATGTGCATCTTTTGATGTATAATTATAATATAAAGAAAGGAGGGAAAACGATGAACAAAAAAAGACTTAGAAAAAGAAAAGAACAGTCAAAAAAAGATAATACCATAATAACTATTAATTTCATAATAGCTATAATCAATTTAATAACTGCTCTAATAAACTTTTTTAAGTGAACCACTTTAGCTGAAAGGCTAAAGTAGGAACATCGTTTATTATACCATGAAAAAAAATATAATCCAAAAAATAACATTCGTTATTTTACTAATAACTTTAATATTACAAATATACATATTATTTTTTAAATAGAGGTAAAAAACCATGCAAGAAGTATACAAAATTATAAACCAAGTTTTACAAGAAAACACAGCTTATAAAATATCAAAAAAAACAGGGCTAGCCATATCATCTATGCAATTTTTCAAAAACGGCGACCGAAAAATAGAAAACATGACCCTAAAAACAGCAGAAAAGCTATATAAATATTACATAGACACACAAAAAGAGAGTTAAAACACTCTCTTTTAATTTAGCCTATAATTCTTTTAACAAAGCTTCTTTTAAAATCTGACTAACATTAATATTTTTTTCCTTAACCAATTCGTTTAAATAACTAGGTATAGAAACATTACGCCTTACCGTTTTATTTTCTGTTCTCTTAGCATATTCTAACAAATCAGCACTTACCAAAGTTACAAAACTTTCTTCTAAAATACTAAAGCCGTCATTTTCTAATTTAATATTATGTATACTAGAAGCCTTAACAAGCTTATTTCCCTTAATAAAATCATCATACAACCAAGAACAAATATAATCTTGTGCCATTTTAAAAGCTTCTTTCAAATCCTGCCCAAAAGTTGCCCCATAATCAAAATCAGGGAAAACCACATTAAAGCTTTCACTTTCCTTATCCTTATAAAAAATAGCTGGATAAACTACAAACATAAAAAACCTCCTAATGTAAGGGAGGGCTACCTATCCAAAACATCAGACTATTTTAAAATAGCCCTTTTACCTCACACTAACCAATATACACAAAAATGTGTAACTTGTCAATAAGCTTTTAAAAATTACTTATTCGGTATTTTATCATCGTTTGACATCAAATTCTTATAACCCTGGTGAAGCGAAGTCGAAAGAAGACCACTCACAAAACCACTTAAAACAATTAAAAAATCAACATCATTTTTAAAACCGATATTAAGCAAAACCCCAATAAGCCCCAAAATAAAAGGAATAAACCTATTATTTACAAAGCCCAAATTATTTTTTAAAACATTGCCAAACAGCAGACAAAAAGCCACTATTTCAGCATTAATATAAGGCGTTAAAAAATCCATCTTAGCCCCCCTTTCTTTTTAGCGGCAAATTCTTATATTCAATAAATAAGGTAGAAACTACAGAATTACCGCCTAAATTCTCATAGCTTTCATAAAGTTCGGCTACCTCTTGCACCTTATCAACAGTAGTAAATCCAGCATGTAAAGCCCCTCGCATATCCTTTATAAGCCTATAGCTTAAAATAGCCCTTGTGCCTTGTGCTGTTTTGTCTACTGCCTCCTCTATTCGGCTTACGCTTTTTGCCACCCTCTCTAAAGACTTCTCACGACCCTTTAAAATATGGTTTAAGACTGCCAAAGAAACAGGAGCAATTAAAACCGTCAAAGCCGTTACTATCAACTCAAGCATACATACCCCCTATAAACTAATAAAAAATTAACAAACAAGAAGCTTTTAAGCCTCCTTATTGCCTAGGTTTGATTTTTCCAAAAGCTCGCTAACTTTAGCACGCCATTTTTTAGGAACTTGATTTATTGTAATCCAACCTAATTCCACCTGCATTGCGAAATAATTAATCATCATTGCACCACCCCCTTTCAAAAAATTACTTAATTTAAGTCTAAAGTGTCTTAACTTCATCTACTGCCCCTCTACTTCCTCATCATCAAAAGTTACCTCATGATCCACAGCATCACCTGCAGAAGATACTTCAGCCTCAGACCCTAGACTATCAACCTTTTCAGTCTCTGCTTTATCCTCAGCAAGTCCTGCCTCCGTTCTTTCAGTATCCACTTTTTCAGTTTCTGCCGCTTCATCCTCAATATCTACAACATGATCTAAAGGCTCACTTGCTGGAGTATCGACTTCTGGACTATCAACTGCCCCCTTATCAACTTCTGGACTATCAACTGCCCCATCAGAGCCAATATAAGCCCCGTCAGAGCCTGCCAAACCAGAGCCTAGGATATCAACCCCAGCAACAGCAGAAGACCCACTATCAAGGCTTAAATCGTCATCTTTTCCAAGCTGGGCATCATCCTTTACTTTATCATCAGCCCCTACAGCATCAGAGCTTACACTATCAAGGCTTGCATCATCTGGGCTTTTGTCGTCAAGTTCTACATCTTCAACACCTGGGCTTTTCTCATCAAGACTTGCCCCCTTATCAAGCTTAGCCTCACTTTCTAGCCCCTCGTCTAGCTGGGCGTCATCTTTTACGCCCCCATCGTCTGCACTATTTGAAGCGTCAGAGCTTATATTATCATCACCTGGGCTTAGCCCCTCAACCTCTGCCTTATCAGTGTCAACTGTCCCAGCCCCTGCTTTATCCTCATCAGACCTTACACTATCAGCTTCAAAGCCTACTTTATCGTCATCAAGTCCTGCATCTACCTTTTCACCCTCTGCTTTATCAACGGCTACTTCCTCAGTCTCTGCTGTGTCCTCTTTTCCAACTTGAGCCTCAACTTCTGGACTATCACCTGCTAGCTTATCATCATCAGCCACTCCCCCATCGCTTGCTAGCTTATCATCAGACCCTGCTTTATCATCATCCCCTGGAACATCAGCCCCTGGACTACCAACTACAGCATCGCCTGCTAGCTTATCAGAAGAAAAAGCACCCTCTAGCCCATCATCAGCAACCACAGCTTCACCTGCTAGCCCCTCGTCTTCTTCCTCCTCCTCGTCTTCAATCTGTTCATTCAAAATTAAAGCAGTAGCCTTTAACATCTCGTTAAACCTCGCCATCTCTTGCCTTATTTCTGCAAGGTACTTATCCTTAATCTGTTCAAGCTCACTTTGCAAACTATCAAACCTTTCATTATTAGCCCGATTAGGGAAAACCAGCTCATAAAACCTATCCAGGGCAAGCCCTACCAGCTCCTCGTCATTTTTGCCCCTGTGATCCCCCTCGACCGTAAGCTGTAAGCTATTAAAATCATCGCACTTAATGGCGACAATCGTAGCATTAACCAAGCCATCGCTAGAAAAACGCGGCAAAGAATAAACTAAATTAAACTTCATCTTCTTTTACCTCCTCTTGTTCGTAAACTCTCAACTTCTCTTTCAACTCCTCATTATCCTTAAGCAAACTAAGATAAGCAACCTTATATTCGGCTAACTCACGCCTACTTTGCATAATATCATCAAGTAAAAAATTCTCAACCTTAAACTCCACAAAAAACGCCCCCTTTCAAAAACATAATTAAATCTCTTCCCACTGAACCTTCCACCTTCTGCCAGAGCCACTAACCGTAATATCGCCCCCACTAGTAAAATTAAAAGTATAGCCACCTTGCGTAATTTCAGCACCACCCGACAAATAAACAAGTTTATTAAAATAAGATTCCCGTTCCGTAACGTCAATACCATTATAAAAGCTTGCAGTATTGCCGCAATACATCTGACCGTCAGAAGTAACACGCCAAGCATACCTGCCGGGAACATTCCAATTACTGCCCCAATTAGCCCAAAGGGCTGTATACTGCCCACTCCCCGAAGCAATACCAACGTCAAAATCATACTTACCAGTCAGCCATTGACCCCTACCGTTAGGATTATCACCAATTCTAAAGCCCCCCATAATACCAGTATAAGCCGACAAAATACCCTGAATATCAAGATCCCCCTGTATCTTAGTAGAAACCCCATCAATCACAACCCCGTTTACCTTGCCGTTTTTAGTAGTAAACAAAGCCCTTATACCCTCTTTTAGGGATACGCTAACCTCTGCCTTAGTCTCCTCCTTAGTCGTGAAATTATGCCTATTGAAAAACCAGGCGTAATCACCCTCAAAAATCCTTACATTATCAAAAGCAATATTAGCTGGCAAACCAGAAAAAACAATTTCAGCCAAACTATCGGAAAAAGCAAAAGATACAGCAAACTGACCATTCTTAAGCTTGATAGGCTCACCCCCTACCAAATTAACAACAGACAAAGCTAAAGGTTGCATAGCTTCACTAATCCCGCTAACATCAGCCACAAAAGTATACTTGACATTAGCCCTTTTAGCCCTACTTAAAACAAACTTAAGCCTAGAATTAGACATGCTAGCCTTTCTTACAAAAATATTATTGCCTGGCATAAACTCGCTTTTAATCTCATCAACCTTACTAGCCGTTAGTGAAATCTGCTCATTATTCTGAATAATATTCGTAACAGAACTTTCAAACTCGGTTTTCTTAACAAAGGGAACGTCCCTTATATCCCCCTTATAAACCCTAACATTTAAAAGGCTAACACTAGAACCTGTAACATCGATAAAAAACTCCCTCCTACCAATAGCAGGAGAAGCAAAACGCACCACCAAAACATTATTATAATCTTTCAAAGTAAGCCTATTTGCTAAAGCATCATCACGCACAGAAACAGACCTATTCCTAGGTGGATTTAAACTATCAAAAATAACAGTATACAGGCTAGCCTCCTCTATAGGCTCACTAAGAGCAAAAGCCAGCCTAGACCCCGTTTTAGTAGCCCTAGTATCTAAACAAATATTATTAAAATTAGTAGCAACCGAACGCTTAACAGAACCAACTTCAGACCTAAAGCTATCAATCCTACTTTCAAAAGTCCTAAAACGTTCCTCAGCCCTCAAGCTAGCCTGCTTTAGCCTCTCGTCTAAATTGCCCAAAGTATCCAAAGTTTTGGCAATAAAACCCTCACGCTTATTATTCCTAACTTCTGGGGCTTCAAACCTCGTAGCCACCAAGCCCTGCTCAAGCTGTACATTCTTAAAACTACTAACACCTATACAATCAGAAGAAACCAAAAGACGGCTTAAATCTTGACCAGAATTAAAAGAAGCGTAATATCTACCGTTTTTAAACTCTAAATTATGCTCACTACCATTTACTAAAAGCTTCATCAATTCGCCTCCCAAACACTAATTTTTGGTTGCAAGTTCTCTATATTGCCCCGTCCGATCGAATAATAACTTTCAAAATACAGCACAAACCAATAATCACTAGTCCCAAAACTTGAAGGTGGGCGTCTATCCCAAGTTTTGGTATACTCAAAAACCCTATAAGACCTATTACCCACACTTACAACTTGCCCGTCCCTAGGGTAAAAATACTCATTAAAAAAGCTAGTTCTCCCATACTGTGAAACAGCCATGGACAAAGCGAACCTGTTAATATCCCTAAAATTAGCCTCATCAAAAATAATTTTAAACTTCAAAGGCTTACGTAAAGAAATTGAAGACCTAGGAGTAGAAGCCGACCAATAAGACGGAGAAGTAAAAGACATGCTAGCCTCATTTAAGGCGTAATTAATCTTGCCAAAAATCAAATTACCCCCGTAATAAGCCTTAATAATCCTATCACCCCTATAAAACACCTTCTTAGCCGTCTTAAAATTACAAACAACCATAAGCTAATCCTCCGTAATCAAATAAAGCGTCCTGCTATCATTCTTATTACGCAGGGCTAAATACTGGGCATTAGTCCCCGACCAAATCGTAATACTAGCCCCAGTAGCACCTGTAGCTCCTCTTGCACCTGCTGGACCCGTAGCTCCCGTTGCTCCTCTTGCACCTGCTGGACCCGTAGCTCCCGTTGCTCCTCTTGCACCTGCTGGACCCGTAGCACCTGTAGCACCTCTTGCACCTTGTGGACCTCTCTCGCCCCTTTCTCCTCTTTCTCCTCTTTCTCCACGTTCTCCCTTTAAAGAATTACGCTGTGCTTCTGTAAGAGAAGAAAAAACAACATTCGCAGCGGGAATAGTTAGGGTTGAAGCGTCGCTAAAAGTAAGCTCAATATTACCATTGCTTAAAGTCCTATTCGACCTAATCGTTATATTGTCGCCCTTGTCGCCCTTATCGCCCTTAGCTCCCGTTGCACCTCTTGCACCCGTAGCACCCCTTGCACCAGTAAGCCCACGCTCCCCTTGCTCGCCACGTTCGCCTTGTGGCCCTGTAAGATAGCTTAAAGCACTATAAAGGCTTCTTCCGTCTCCTACCTTTAAAAAGCCCGTATCACTCTCAACACCGATTTCACCCTCATAAAGCACAATATCACTTGCCAGCCACTGGGCTTTTGTCATCCTCTTATGTTGCACCCTTGCAGTAATCTTTTCTGTCATACTAAACACCGCCTCCATCAAAAATAATTTCTGGCGACAAGTCCCAATCCGTCTGGATATCGTCGCCGTCTACAAGCTGCCTATACTCAAGCAAGGGATTATAAAGCCCCCCACTTACTGCATTACTTGCCATATCTAAATCAATAACCTTAGACTTATACCACTTAGAAGAAAAAGAAAGCCTATAAGAAACCTCACTATAAAGGCTTAATATATCACTATCGCTTGTTACTTCAGCTATTAAAGGATTATTAGCCCTTGCAGTAACTCGCCAAGGCTTCCTATTAGGCTGAGTAAGCCTTACATCAACCCTTAAATAAGGCTGGCATTCAAGCTCAAAGCTTAAAGTATAATTTGTATTATCCTTAAAACCATCGCCATTATGCAAAACAACGAAATTTTCACCAAGCCTAGAAGTGCCGTTGACATCTCCTAATAACCTATTCTTAGAAAATTCAATTGTCCCATCGCTCCCTAGCCTATTTCTTAAATAATTAATATCCTTTTCAATATAAGCTAGCTCGTCTTTAGTAGTATTCTTTAAAGTCTGTAAAATCCCGTCTTCATCAACCACAATTTGAGAAATCTTTTCTTTTAAAGTCTCTACAAAATCCCTTTTGAAATTCTCACTAGTGCTAAAGTCAATAAAAAGCTTATTGTCCCTAACGCCGATAACCTCCTTATTGCCGTGTCTAATAGACACATTATTCACATCAATAGAACCTGCTTCTATCATATCGGCATTAATCCTTAAGCCCGTGATAATCTCAGCGAACAATTGACCGTCCGAAGACGTAGCCAGCCTAAAATCGCCATTAATACCAGTTGTCGACACACTAAGACCGTTGACATCAAACTTCCAAATAACCCTAGCCGTCTTTTCGCTGTCAGTATCCATAATATAAATCTTGTCCTTATAATAGCGAATATTGCTTCCCATACCCTGGTTTAAAGACGTCTTCAAAGCCTCCTTAGCCTTATCAACTGCCGATAATTCAACCTCATTAAGCTTAGTCTCAAGCGACGCCTGCCTATTAATAGCTTTAACCATATAATTATGTACAGGCTTAGAAGACAACCTAAGGCTAACAAACCTTTCAAGCAAGCAGTCATAAGAATAACCAACAACACGGGTTGCCACCTCAAAACCCTTATGAACAACCCTTAAAGTATCGCCCAAATAAACCCTCTCAAGAACTGCATAATCCTTATATTCCCTAGTCTTAGACAAGTCGGCAAAAGAAACCTCACAAGTAATTTCTGGTTTATCCAGCCCTTGCTCGAACTCATACCTTGCTCTTTCCTTTAAAATCTGCAAAGCCTCCTCGTGGTTTATCTTATTTTCATTGTCTGGGCTAAGCTGTTCTGAAATAACATCGGGATATTCAATAACCCTATAATTCTTAACAAAATACTTACTCTCTAAGGGGCTTACAACATACTTTTCAGGTATCAACAAACCGTCAAAGCCCTTTGGCATAATATGAGTTACAAGCCCCGAATAATCCTCTTTAAACTCAAGACCAGTAAGATTTTTACGGTACTTTATCGTAACCCCCTTATCAGTTCCCATACTAGACAACCAATTAATCCTAAAATTATCCCTGTCTAACTCACCACCCCAACGTGAAATAAGGCTATTGTCTTCATCGCTCATAATAGCCTGGACAGTATTTTTTCTAACCAAACGTGAAGACGCCTGTATATTAATATCGCTTATAGCCGTAAAAGTATGGGGACTAACCGAAGCACTTAAAACTCGGTTAAGAGCAACCGACCCGTCTTCTTTTCTAATGAAAATATCCTCAATAAAATTACCTGCCAAGTCATAAAAAATATGAGTAGCATATACCTTTAAAGTATCTAGATCCTTAACAATAGACTTAATACGGAAAAGTTGATCCCCCTTATAGTTAGGAACTCTTAAAACCCTAGCAAGCTTAAGCTTCTTAGCCTGCTTAGCCTCTGAGGGGTAGATTAAATTAAGCTCATAGCGACCGTTTAAATCTTCACTTACCACACAAGAAATACAATCATTTAAAACATACCAGCCCCTATTATCAAAAAATCTATTATCCCTTTCAAAAAATAAACTAATCATTATAAGAGCCTCCAATTATATTTAATTTCTATACTTGTAACGTTACCCTCGACAGAAAAAATATTATCACCAGGACTTAAAACAGGTAGCTTTCCCTTTGAAGTTCTCTCTCTGGAAGAAGCCCCCACAAAAACAGAATTAAGTTCGCTGTCAACTTCAACATAAGCCCCTGCGTCAGAGCCTAAATCAAAAGAACATAAAAAAAGTCCGTCCCTTTTAAAAGTTACAAGACCAGAACCTGCAATTTTTAAATAGGGGTAAGCCTTAAGACTATAAGGATTATTGACAGAAAAAGCCCCGTCAGTAATACTAAGTGGGACAAGCTCATTACTAATAAATCTTGAAAAAGGTTCACACTCTAACACCACAAGAAACTTAATCAAAGAACTATTACCCAGGGGATAAGCAACCTCGACCCCCTTAGTAACCATAGCCCTATAATACCTGTCCGGGTAAACATCAAAAACCAAGTCCCCCTCACCACTAAAAAAAGCCAGTAAGTCTTGCCTGCTTGCCTCTGTGTGTCCCTCCAAAGTTAGGCTTATAGCCTCTAGGCTGTCATCTTGCAAAGTCAAAAAGCCGTCCCTACCTGGAACTGTTAAAAACTGTGTCCTTTTCTGACCCGTTGGCAAATTAGGGAAATAAGAAAAAACAAGCCCCAAGCTATCACTAGAAACTCCCTTAAAACTAAACATTACAAACCACCCCCTAAAGCCATTTTTTGCTTACGCATTTCATAGTCAAGTTCCCTTGCTATCTTCCTAATATCTTGAGGAGTATTATTATAAACCTTGTCAATATTAATTACAGTGTCCCCTCTGCCACCTTGTGAATACTCCTTATTCTCTTCAGCAGTAAGGACACGCTCGCCCCTGTGTAGTCTGGCGTGGTAGCCGTCATAAGGGACAAAATCAAGCCCGTTATAGTGGTAAGCCATATAAGAACTATGCCCGTTTGCAATAGCCTTTCCCCTATCTTCAAGACGCATAACTTGCTCGTAAACCTGGTAATTTATCCTATAAGTTGCCGATTGATCCTGTATCTTTGTCCTATTAAGCCCTAAAATACCCTCAATAACTCTATCAATCCAAGACTTAACCTTGCCAGTATTCCAATCTAAAGACTTGTCAAACTGACTATATTCACCCCTAAGCTTGCTTATACCCTCACTTCTTAGGCGTTCAGCCTCCTTAGTAGCTTTGGCGTAAGTCTCAACAGCCGCCTTTTTCATCGCCTCATACGTCTGTTTCTCGTCTGTCGTAAGCTCGCCGTTTAAAGTCTCTTTTCTTGCCTTAAACTCCTCAGCAAGCCTTAACTGCTCATCTTTTTTAGTCTTAGCCGCTTCTATCGTATCATCACGTAACTTATTAATCTTTTCAATAACCCCTGCCACGTGTTCTTGTGTAATCTCATTAGCCCTATCTTTTAAATTAGACAAAATAACCTCTTGTTCAGCCTTATTCTTAGCCACAATCGTAACTGTTTCCTCGTCTTGCTCCTTAGTTAGCCGTATAATCTCATCCTTAATAGACCTAGCATTTTCACCCTGTGCTGTCTTAAGCTCCTCAGACAATTCTATAATCCTTTTTGTTCTCTCCTCAGCTGATAAAATAGTCTTTGTCGCCGTCTCCTCAGCGTCCTTAATAAAGGCCTCCTTAGCCTCTTTGCTAAGCTCAGAAGAAGAAGAAAACAGCTCATTAAATCTTTTTAGCGTCTCGTCTTTAGCCTGGTTAACCTTAGCTACATAATCATTTCTAAACCTTTCAGCCCCTTCAACAATAAGCCTGTGTCCCTCCTCTGAATTCTGATATAAGCCCGTATACATACCCTCGGCAACCGTCCTTATTTCCTTAGAAATATTGAAAAAGTGGTTATATTCCTCTTGTGTCTGCTCACTAACCTTTTTAACACTCTCTACATGCTGACCATAAAGAGGGCCTACACTTTTAAAAGTATCAACACTAGTCTTTTTATACAAATCAACAGCAGGTACTGCTTGCTCCGTAAAAGCTTGATAAATCCCATAACCAGCAAGAGCCACTGCAGAAATACCAGCCACCACAGGAGCAGCTGCAAGAGCTAAAGAACCCAGGGAAGCACCAGCCCCCAAAAGACCAGCCCCAGCACTAGTTGCAGCAGTCGCAAGACCACCAAAACCAAAGCCAACATCAGCTATTAACGGCAGAGCGAACAAAGCCCCCTTGCCAACAGCCCTTAAAGCCTGTGAAGACTTAGTTAAAAGCTTAGCAGACTTAGCCATACCAGCCCCTCCTTTTTCAACAGCAGAACCAGCCTTTAACACAAGACCCCCTGCCTTTTCAGAAGAAGAACCAAGCCCCTTAAGCTTCTTGCTAGTATCGCTTGAAACATCTCCTAATCTCTTAGTCTTAGCAGTCAAGACATCAAACCTTGCCGTATCAAGACCAGGACTATTAAGCCCCTTATTCTTGCCCTTTTTAGCCCCCTTAGACGCCTTATTAGCCCCAGCTAAAAAACCACCAGAACCAACCCTTGCTAAAGAAGAATTAGCCCTTTTAGCCTGTAATTCAAGCTCCAATAAAGACTTCTTCAAAAGCTGAATATCTGCTTGTATACTAGAACTTGCCTGTCTAAAGTCTGTACTAGCCGTTTTAGTCCCCTGTCCTAAATCCTTTTTAAAAATATTCTTAGCAAAAGTACCAAAAGAACCAATAGCCGACCTAGCCTTAATAAAACCCTTAACAACCACACCAAGAGCTAAACTTACAGGGCCTATTGCAGCAGCTAAAAGAGCAAAAGCCCCAATAGAAGACTGCAAGCCCTGGGGTAACTTATCAAACAAGCCCATAAAACGCCCCACTAAATCCAAGCCCTTATTAAGGATAGGTAGCAACTTAGAGCCTAAAGAAATCCCTAAATCTATAAACTTATTCTTAGCAATCTGTAATTGAGACGCCGTCGTTTTATATCTTTGTTGTGCCTCCTGTTGCAAGGCGTTATTATCTTTCCAGCCCCTATTAGCTATTTTTTGGGCTTCATTAAACTTATCACTTGCACTTGCAGCCCTTAAAATAGTGTCTCTTAGCCTCACTTCCTCAATGCCCATATCAGACAAAATTTCAATAGCCGACTGTCCACTCTTACCAGTATCATTTAAACCTTGTAAAAACAACTGCAAAGCAGAAGACGCGTCCCGTTCAAAAGCCAGCTTAAACTCATCAGCAGAAAGACCAGCAACTGAAGCGAACTTTTGCAACTGCTCGCCCCCCTTACTAGTAGCAAGCTTAATATTAACTAAAAGCTTACTCATGGCAGATCCACCCATTTCTGCCTCAATACCAACAGAAGAAAGAGCCGCCGCAAGACCTAAAGTCTGGGCTTCTGTAAGTCCGACCTGCTTCCCAGCACCAGCAAGACGCAAGCCCATTTCCACAATCTCACGTTCCGTTGTAGCCGTATTATTACCCAAGGCCACAATAGTTGACCCCAGCCTGTCCACATTATCGGCACTAGTACCCATAACATTACTAAACCTTGCTAAACTTGTCGCCGCCTCGGTAGCCGTTAAATTAGTCGCATTTCCTAAATCAATCATAACGCGGCTAAACTTCAAGATATCCTCTTTCTTAATCCCTAGCTGTCCTGCAGCCTCTGCAACCTGGGCAATAGACACAGCAGACGCTGGAATTTCCTTTGCCATCTTCCTTATGCCGTCGCTAATTTTGCTATACTCTGCTTCCGTTGCCTCTGTAGTCTTCCTAACACCTGCAAAAGCCTGCTCGTAATCAATAGCAAACTTAGACACAGCAAGCCCAGAAGTAACCAAAGGGGCAGTAACAGCAAGAGAGGCCTTCTTACCAAAACTAACCATACGCGACGCCAAATTATCAAGCTTAGAAAATCGCTTTTCAATCTCTAACGCCTTAGCAGTAGCAAGCGACGCCACCTTGTCCATATCAGACTTAAAAGCCCCGTACTTAAGCCTTATCTCGGTATAAAGTGGTGGTAGACTAAGACCACCAACAGAATTTACACCCATAAAAACACTCCTTTCTAGCAAACAAAAAAGCAAAGGTTACTAACCCCTGCTTAAATTCTTGTCTGCTTCCTTTCTGCCCAACCTATAAATATTTTTCAAAACCTCAGCAGACTCTGGGCTTTGCTTCATACTGTGAATCCAACTATCCCTTTTAATCTGCAAAAATAAAGAAATAGGGAGGTTAGCCAGCTCATCAAAAGAAAAGCCCGAATAATCCCTCATCCTCTTAAATTCATAAGTCTTAGCATCAAAAACTTTCTCCCACTCCTCACAAGCGAAATACTTGTCAAAAATAGCCTCTCTAGCCACTCTGTCGCTAGGAAGTGGGACGGTTAATTTGGGTCGTTTATAATCTCCTGTGTTCTCTCAATCAAACGGAACCACAAAGCATTAATAAAAGCCAAATTAACACTTTCTAAATCTTTCTCAGAAATCGGGACATGCTCCAAATTACGATTTAAAGCCTTAAGAACAAACTTAAACCTTAAATTCAAGCCCTTTTCCACAGTCTCAGCACTTCCTAAAAGCTTCTCAATCTCTAAAACTTCCTCATAATCCTTAAAAGAAAGCTCCCTAATATTAAGGGTTTTGTCATGCTTCCAATCTACCCTAAGCCTACGCTCAATTAAATTTTTTAACATAAATTATTGTTCCTCTCTAACTTCGCATAAAAAGCCCTTTTTCTTCTCAACTGCCATAAACTCAGCGT
The DNA here is from genome assembly GCF_018790995.1 of Gemella sp. zg-1178. NCBI lineage: Bacteria > Bacillati > Bacillota > Bacilli > Caryophanales > Gemellaceae > Gemella > Gemella sp. zg-1178. Next base: position 2,670 of record NZ_JAHKEI010000024.1, on the reverse strand, counting down.
CAATAGTCGTTTCTTTCTCTCCCGAAAACTCAAGGGCAAAACCATTACCAGCTTGTCCAATTAAAGTGATACGCACCTTTTTCCCGTTATCCTTAGTGTGAACAAACCTAACAATATTACTTGCAAGGCTACCCCCAGCACCAAAAACAAGCTTCTTAGACTGCTTAGAATTTTTTGTTACCGTCTCAACCCTAGCATTAGACAGCTTAGACAGCATATCTAAATTCCAAGTCAAAATACCAGTCTTAAAAGAAACCTCCTCACCCTTAATAAACCTTTTAACAACCTTATTATACTGATTTTTAACGTCGTAAGCCTCGGGTTTATACTCAAGCGTTGCACCCCCCGAACAATGCCCCACATTATTCGCTTCAACCTCTATAGTCGCATCTTCGGGTATCTCCCCGTCAGTTGCTGCAACCAGATAAAGCTCACCAGAACCAAAAATAAACTCATCTATTCTATTTGTCATAAAAATTACCTCTCTTTCTTAAACCAAGTAACCGTCAAAAACTGGCTACTATCATATAAATTAAAATCATGCAAGGGCAAAATGCCACCCCCACTTAGAGCAAAACGCAGCGAATAATCATCAACAAGGCGGTTATTATCCTTATTAAAACTGATTAAACACTCAACATTAGCCCTTAAAACCTCCAGATTATCAAAATCACTTGAAATAATCCTAACTTCCAAGGCGTCCCTATTAATAACGCCCCTTTCCAAAGGCTTCAAAATATAAAAAGCCTCACTATCATGAACAGGCCTAAAAGAAAGCCCCGTTACATCATCCAATAACTTCTTTACAACATGCGACAACATACTACTTGCCCCCTAACAACTTCTTAATCTCAGGTAGCTTTTCAGAAATAGCCCGTTGTAAAAAAGGCTGTGGTTTTTGTCCCTTGGTAACATACCAACGCTTCGTACCGTACCTATCGGGTATAAAAAACTTCCAGCTAGACTTGCGACCATTGCCACCTACAGCATAAATTCCCGTCCCCTGGTGGACAAAAGGGGCATATTGAGCAGTATTCCCAACAAGCCCCACCACCTCATCGCCAGTAAGCCTTACATCACTTACATTACTAGCCTTTAAAATACCAAAATTTACCGGGCTTAATTCCGTCGCCCTAGCCTCAACAAGCTTTACAGACGCTTCAACCCTCTTTTTAGAAATATCCACAAGTTCTAAACTAGCGGCCTTTACACCCTTTACAAAATGCGAATTATCCATTATAAACATACTCCTTCAAAGACAAAAAACTAATCCTATATTCTGAAGAACAACTTACAATTTCAAACACCCTGCCACCAATCTTTAACCTATTATTCCTACTAGAAAGCGACTTATCAAAAGTTAAAGCAATATGGGAAACTTCAGACCGCTTAAAATAATCAGCATAATAAAACTCACTAACTCTATTAATACTAATCTTAATTTCCCTATCTTCTACCCACTCCTTAGACTTAGCCCCAGACTTAGACACAGTCTCTTTAAGCTTAAGAACACTTGCAGGTTGTAAGTTATACGTCAAGCTCATAAGACAACCTCCTAAACTTCCTTAACTTAGTCTTAATTCTGGGAGGAATATCCCTTTCATACTGAAAACTAACGCTAGGGTAGCTTTCAGAACGTAAGCCCTCAACCCCTAGCGTATTATACCTGTACATAATCAAGTCCTTTATAAGACTAGCAAAAGACGGCTTAATATCATCTTCTGCAATGTTGCAAAACTCCAAAATATCCTGGATAGCGTCCGAATACAGATCAAGAGACTCTAAAAGCTCCCCATCTACACCAGGCCTATTTTTCAAGCTGTTTAAAATTTCCTCTCTCATAAAATCTAAGCCCCAGCTTGTACTCGTGGAGTTTCAACAACACTATAATAAAGCACTGCTACAGCATCATCTCTTAAACGCTTAAAGCCGTACTTCAACAGACCCCTTATACCATCGGCAAAAGAATTTTCAAGTCGCATAGCCTCAGTCTTTTGTATCTGCTTAGCTGCACCAATAGCCGACTTGTGATGTGCCACAACCATACTTTGTGGTAACTCCTCACTAGTCATAACTTGCAAGCCGTTTATCTTTTGACCCTCTACAAAACCATTACTTAAAACAGTAGGGTTAACAGTAAAACGTGGATCTTTAGATAAAAGCCCCAAAACCTCAGCCGAAACAGTAACGAACCTGTCAGTCTTTGGTACCTTCTTCTTAGAAAGCTCTGTTCCCAAATCAACTATAAAATCATAAATATTTTTAGCGTGAACCGACTTCTTACTTGAAGCAGACCCCAACTTGCTTATTTGCCCTGAAGAAGTAAGCTCTGTGAAAAAATCAGCGTCATAAGTCTCAGCAAGCACTGCCCCGTGTTCGTCTGCTATCGGTTTTAAAGTATCCTTTTTAAGCTGTACCTTGTCCACATCATCAAGCTTAATTGCAAAATACTTTTGCTTTGGAAAAGTCATTTCTACAATATCCGTATCTACCTCTGCCCAGTTAACAGAACCTGCATAATCATTTACAGCCCCCTTTTTAATCTTAGTAAATACTACCTTTTCCCCCTGAATATCAGTCGGTTTAGTTGCCATAGCGTCAGCTATAGACACACTGTGAAATTGAGAAAGTAAAGCCCCCTCCCAAAGTGTCGGTTTAAAATTTCTTATT
>NZ_JAHKEI010000023.1:0-17555 GCF_018790995.1 Gemella sp. zg-1178 | reverse complement strand
AAAATATAAATTAGCCTTAGTTTATTTTTTTACTGATTATTATTTATGAATAGTTTACGCAATTAAAAGGAGCATTAGCTCCTTTTTTTATTTTGGCTATTTTTATAAAAAAAGATGAAAAAATATTATTTTTTTTGTAAAAAAAGCTTGACAAAAGAAGAAGAAGAAGAAGGTAGAATATTTATACAGGGTTAATTTAATCCGAGTTTTTGAAAAAGGAGTAAGGTATGATTACTTTTAAAGAGTTAGCAGAGCTTTTGTCTAGCTTAGGTGTTTTATTTGCCGGTATTGCTAGTTTAATAACAGCTACTAATAATAAAAAGCCTTCTGTAAAAAACAGAAAGCATAAAAACCATCGCAAAGGGGGCTAATCCCCTTTGTATATAAGTATATCATATTGGTTTAGAAAATGCAATTTTTATTAGCTTTTATATTTTGTTTTTTAATTTTCCGTTGGGTAAGTAAGGGTGATTAGATTTTAAAGGAGGTGTTATTTTGGTTACTTTGAAGGAATTAAGGGAAAGTAAGGGGCTTAGCGTCCAGCAGGCGGCGAAGCTTTTAGGTATTAGTAGAAATTCTTTATATAATCATGAAAAAAATACTAGGAGCGTTAGGCTTTACAGGTTAAAAAAGATTAGCCAGGTATACGGAGTAAGCATAGATGAAATAGAATTTGAAGGGGGTGTGTAGCATGCAAGGTGTAAGGGGCTTTATAATAGGTGTTTTTCTAGCTGTAGGAGTAGAAGAAGGCTTAAATCCATTTAGAACGCTAATGTACATACTGGGGGGCTTAGTATTAACAATGTTTTTTGATTTTAGAGATTTAGACGAAAAGAGGCCTGTGAAAAAGAAAGTTAATAAAGGCAATCAAAAATTCATAAGCCCTTTTTATTAAAGGGGGTAAGGAATTGAATTGTAAAACAAAAAAAGACGTCTAGCTAACGTCTTAATTCGGTACTTTTAGCTTGTTATCTATTGCTAGTAGATAAAAGAAGGCTTAGCAAGTACAGCAGGCGTGCCTCCTCAATAATTTTTTCACGGCACCTATATTTACATTAAAATTTCATCTAGCTAAAATTACTTTGTTTAATGTAAAGTCGACTGAAAAAAATATACAAGTTTACGCTATCAGTAAAAACTTGGTCAAAAAAACCAACTCCTTTTTTAAAGAAATTGGGTAACCAGAATTGTTACCTTAAACAAAATTATACAAGAAAACAATGTATAAAACAAATAGGAGGAGGCACACAACGCAAGAATTTATAAAAAAGATTTAGAAGAAAAAAGGAAAAGGCAAGATGGGAGAAGTAAGCAAGATATGGGAAATGAAAGAGGATGTAGATCTGTATAAATTGCAACCTCATTTTATAGTTAGGGATTTAGCAAAACATTTTAAAACCAGCAAGGAGGATGTAAGGGCAAGGATAAAACTTTTGGGCTTACGGCGTGATTTTTCAACGGATAGGGTACAATATGATAGAATACCTAAGAAATATTTTATACATGCGGTTTTAACAATCCACGGTGTAAGTACGTATAATAAAGTACGTTTAGCTGTGTATATGGGGGAAGGCATAGAATATATAAATGCTTCTTACCGTCAAGTAAATAGGAGTTTAGACAAATAAAAAAGCTAGCAACATAAGTTACTAGCAAACCTAAATATATAGGTAGATGATAGCATAAAAAACGGGGGAAGTCAAGATGAAAGAAACAATACAAGAAAAAATAGACAGGAACAAAAAAGAAGACCTGGCAGAAATGCACCATTACATATACGAATTAAAAATACTAGAAAAGAAAACAAAAATAAAATTAGGTATAGACTGGGACAAGGCAATAAATAGAACGCTAAGAGCAATTAGTGAAATATACAAAAAAAGGAAAAATAAAAAATGCGACAATTAACAGATGAACTAAACGAGCAAAGGGAAATAATAAGACTACTTAATAGGCAAAAATACAATTTGGGCAAGAGGCTACCAGAAAAGAAGGTAATGGAGATAATAGCCCTTATTTGGGACAATATAGACTGGTGGGAAGGAGTAAACAACGAAGGTTGGAGAAAGTAGGAGGTAAAGACGGTGAAAAAATTACAAAAAGCAAGGGTGTTATTACAAGAAAAGGAATTAAAGAAAAGTGGGCTTAATACATTTCAAAAGTTTAAGTATTTTGAACTGCAAGATTTTTTACCGAGGGTAAATGAAATTTTTGAAAGTTTAGATTTATATAGCCACTTTGACTTATATAAGGAAGTAGCCAAGCTGACTATAAAAGATAATGAGACGGACGAGAAGGTGCAATTTACAAGCCCTATACAGAAGTTAGAGGGGGCAAAGATGCAGGATATAGGGGCGACTATAACTTATGCTAAAAGGTACTTGTATATGAACGCCTTAGAGATAGCAGAAAATGATATAATAGACGCTAAGAACCAGGAGGAGAAAAAGGCAAGGCAGGCTTTAAAGGATGCAAATACGGCAAAAGATAAGGAAGAGATAATAAAAAATATTAATGATAATGTTGACCCTGTCCAAGTTACGAAGTGGTTAAAGGCTAATGGTTATGAAACATTAAATGATGTTAGTGGGGAGGTGCTGGCGACTTTATGGAAAAACTACTTAGAGAACTTGAAGCAAAAGAAAAATTAGTTAAGGAAGTAACGGAGGATATAGCAAGGATAAAAGAGGACTTAATGCAGGAGATGAAAAAGGAGGGTATAGACAAGTACCTTACAAAGGGGGCGAGTATATCTTATATTCCGTCTAGTGTGTCTTATGTGTTTAATTCTCGGCAGTTTAGAAAAGAGAACAGCCAGCTGTATGAAAGTTATTTAAATCAGGAGAGGGTAACAAATGAACAAATTAGAATTTCAAGAAGCAAATCATAGTTATACTAAGATAATTTATTTTTAAAAATTTTATTTTATATATTGAATTTTTATAAAAAAAATGATATCATATTAGAAAGCGTTATATTATTAGTAAGGAGTAGTTTTATATGTTAAATTTAGTTAATGTACCTAGACCCGGAGTTAGTCAGTATGTTTCTGGTAGAGGAGCTTTGGGTGAATTAGATAATAGAATTGCAGGATTTAAAAAGCCTTTATTAATTTCTGGAGAAAAATCAAAGGCTGCTTTTGATAAATTCTATAAAGGGATAAGAAAGTTTCAAGAATTAAAATACGATGGGTCAGCTTCTCACGAAGATATGGACAGACTAGCAGGATTGGCAGCTGCGGATACAGACTTAATAATTGCAGTAGGTGGTGGAAGAGTTTTAGATACTGCAAAAGGAGTTGCAGATAGATTAGATGTTGAATATATAACAGTGCCAACAGTTATAGCTACTTGTGCTCCTTATGCACCTGTTGCGGTAGTGTATCATCCAGATCATAAATTTAAAACCATTGATTACACTAAAAGAACAGCTTATGCTTGTATTGTAGATTTAGATTTACTTGTGGAATCTCCAAAAGAATATTTTGTTGCAGGTATTGGAGATACCCTAGCAAAATGGTATGAAGCTCGTGTTCTTGTAGAACGTGCCAATAAATTTAATGACCCTATGGTAAGAATGGGCTTGGAAGCTGCAAAAATCACAAGAGATGTTTTATTAAAAGATGGGGAAATTGCCCTAGAATCACTTGCTAAAAAAGAGGTTACAGAAGAATTTAAGCATTGCGTGGACACTGTTTTTGCAGTTTCTGGGGCTGTGGGTTGCTTTGCTGTACACTATGGTAGAATGGCAGGAGCTCATGCAGTTCATAATGGCATGAGCTTTGTAGCAGAAACTCATCCAGTTTTACATGGTGTAAAAGTTTCTTATGGCATTTTAGTTCAGCTTGTTGCAGAAGGTAATGAAGATGAAGTAAGAAGGTTAATTCCATTTTACAAAGAAAATAATTTAGCCTACAATTTAGCTTCATCTAATATAGTTGAAAATGTTGAGGAAAAAATAGATAAAATTGCAGATTTTGCTGCTAGTGAAAAGGAAACTTTTAGGCTAGCAATAGATGATTGTAGCCCAGAAAAAGTTGTGCAAGCTATGAGAAGATTAGAAGAAATTGTCAAAGAATTTTAAATAAAAGCCCTTATTTTTTACAAGGGCTTTTATTTTTTTGTTTTTAAAAATTTTTTGCTTAATAATATAGTTAGTAAGAAAGATATAATAATTAATATTATAGAAAATATAAATAGATTTTTATTTTCTACTAGGTGGTTCAAATTATTTTTACTTAGTATGGAGATGACAGCAAATATAGTAGGAATAATAGTAAGGATAATTTCATTAAAAGATATTCTAGCATATATTATGGCTAGTATTGATGCCAAATAAGAACTTATTAATATAGTTGGTGTAACTTTTATATGATAAGATATTCCTAAATTGATAATATCATATTTTATGAGTAAAGGTGCTGCTAATAAGGCTAAAAATATTAGAATAGATAATATCATTAATACTAGAATTTTATTTTTTTTATAAAAATTACTTGTTACTAAATATAGGCTGGCTAATATAATTATTAAAATAAAAATTCCAGATATGGCGTAAGTTACTAAATCAAAATCTTCTTTTCCGACTAAATTTATAAAAAAAGATGGTAGAAAAAACATCATTATTATTTCTACTATATTCTTAAATTTTCTGCTAAAACTATCTTGTGAAGAATTTTCTATTATATTTTTAGCAATTAAATCTATATCATTACCAAAAATATCTTCAAAATGTTTTCCGTTTTTTTGTGCTTCGATTAAATCTTGTAAAATTTCTAACAGAGTTTCTTCTAATTTCTCTTGGTTTTTAAAAAATCCTATAAATCTTATTTTAATTAATAGTTCCTCGTATTTTTTATTGTTTTCTTCTGAAAGTTTGTTTCTAAGTTCATTATTATATGTAATTAAATCTTTAGTCTTCATTATTTTCTCCTTTAATATTTAAGATGTTATTAATAGCAGTGTAAATATTTTTCCAAATAGGTATAAAATCATTAATATATTTTATTCCTTTCTTGGTTATTTTATAGTATTTTCTTGGTGGACCACTACTTAATGTGGTTGAATAACTCGTTAATAATTTTTCTTTTTCTAATTTTAAGAGTAGGGGATATATTGTACCTTGTGCAACCATATTTAGTTTGTATTCTGAAAGTTTTTCGTTTATCTCATAACCGTACATATCTCTTTTAGAAATTATTTTTAAGACAAAAACTTCGAGTATACCTTTTAATATTTGCGATGTGTTTATTTCCATTTAGTCCTCCTTAAAAATTTTTATTTCTAACTATCTTGCAAAACAAAATAGAAAATTAAAAAAATATTTTCTTTTCCTTAATTCATATAATAACAAAACAAAACTATTTTGCTTTACAAAATAGTTTTGTTTTAAAAATAATTTTAATTTTTATCAATAAAATCTTCATCTGGTTCTAAGTGTATCAAAGTTTCACAAGCAAAAAATTCTTTTTGCAAGGCTTTTTCAATTTTTACTGTAATATCATGACTTTTAATAACATTTAATTCTGGATTTACGGTTATAGTAACGTCGATAAAGTGTATTAAACCGTGTGAGCGTCCCCTAATTTCTTTGATGGAGACTACCCCCTCTATATTTTTCACAATTTTATTTATTGCTTCTATTTTTTCTACATCTATTCCATCTGTTAGTATATGAGTTGCCTCTTTAAAAATATTTATGGCAGTATAAATTATTATGCAACCCACGATAAAAGCGGCTATACCGTCAGCTTGTTTTAGCCCTAAAATTGTTCCGACAATTCCCACCAAAGTTCCCATGGAAACAAAGGCATCACTCAAATTATCAAAGGCCACTGCTTTTAGGGCGGAACTACCAATTTTTTTTGATAAGTTGTAGTTGTAGTAAAAAATAACTAGCATTATCAAAGATGATATTATAGCAACAATAATGGTGGGTGTAGAGGGCGAGTTAAAGTCCTGATACCAAATTTTTTTTATGGAAAATATTACAACTTGGATACCAGCATAGAGCATAATAAATGAGGCTATTAAACTGGAGATAAGTTCTGCACGAAAGTGTCCGTATAAATGATTATCATCGGCTGGTTTTCTTGAAATTTTTAGTCCTACTAGAACACAGATAGAAGATATTAGGTCAGTAGCATTGTTAATTCCGTCGGCAAGTAGGGCTGCAGAATTAAAAATAATTCCAGTAATAAGTTTTATGGAAGATAATATTAAATAAGAAATAATACTTATCCTTGCACCTTGTTCTGCTTTTTTTAAATTGTCGAAGATACTTTTATTATTCATAAAGTTGCTCCTTTTAATTATCAAATCAAGGTATTATACCATTATTTTGCCCATTCTTCAATTTATAAAATAATTTATAGCAAATTACAATAGTAGGATAGGTAGATAATAATAATAATAATAATACAATAATTAAATAATTCACTTAAAATAATTTATTAATAGTAATAATAGACTTATTTAAGTAAGTATGTTATAATTTTGTCATATTTGAATTAAAATTGAAATTATGGTGAGGAGCATGTTTAAAGATGTTTAAATTTTTGAAATCAGTTGTTTCTGAAATGAAAAAGGTCAGCTGGCCTACATTTTATGAATTAATAAAAAAGACTGCGATAGTAATTTTTTCAGTAGGAATATTAATAACTTTTATTTATTTTGTAGATTTAGGAATCTCTACATTAATCAGACACATGAAGTAAGGAGATATTATGAAGAATACAGTTAGTAAAGAATGGTATGTCATACATACTTACTCTGGATATGAAAATAAGGTAAAAGATAATTTAGAAAAACGTGTTGAAACTCTAAATATGCAGGATAAAATATTTAGAATAGTTGTTCCAGAAGAAAAAGAAATAATTACAACACCAACAGGCAAGAAAAAAGAAGTAAATAGAAAAACTTTTCCTGGTTATGTTCTAGTTGAACTTGTTATGACAGATGAGTCTTGGTTTATCGTAAGAAATACACCAGGAGTTACTGGCTTTGTTGGTTCACACGGTGGAGGAAGTAAGCCAGAACCCCTATTGCCAGAAGAAATAAACTTTATCTTGCGTGATATGGGACTGTCTAATGTAACAGAAGTAGATATTAAAGTTGGTGATTTTGTAAAAGTTATATCTGGACCTTTTGTTAATATGGAAGGAAAGGTAGCATATATTGACCTATCTAACTATAAAGTTGATGTTATGATTGAACTTATGGGTAGAGAAACTAAGGTTGAATTAGAACTATACCATGTAGAAAAATTTAATTAATTTTATAGAAAGGAATATTATAGTTTTATATTATAATATCGGTTAAAATTATTGAAAAAAATAGCAATACTTGTAGATTCTACAGCTTATCTCACTGAAGAATTTAGAAAAAAAGAAAATTTAAGAGTAGTATATCTTACTATTACACTAGCAGGAAGAACTAGAAGAGAATTATTAGATATTAAACTAGATGAATACCAAAAATATTTGACAGCAGAAAATAAGGTTTTTCCTACAACATCACAACCTCCGATAGGAGAGGTAGTAATCGCCTTAGAAAAATTTAAGGAAGAGGGCTATACAGATGTAATAGCCATAGGTCTATCAAGTGGCATAAGTGGAACTTACTCATCTTACAATACTGCTGCTCTCATGGTTGCTGGTATAAATGTACACCCATTTGATTCTGAAGTATCATGCCAAGCAGAAGGATTTTATGTAACTAAAACCTGTAAGCTAATAGAAGAAGGAAAAAATCCCAAGGAAATTATTGCAGAATTAAATGAAATGAAAAAAAATTCTAAAGCCCTTTTTATTGTTGATGATTTAAGTCATCTTCAAAGAGGGGGACGACTTAGTCAAACTCAAGCCCTAGTTGGAAATTTATTACAGGTTAAACCAATACTACATTTTGATAATAAAGTTATCGTACCCTATCAAAAAATTCGTACTTATAAAAAAGCAATAAATAAAATATATGAAGTCTTTGGAGAATTTTATTCAGAAAACAAGGAAAAAAATATCCATGTTTGTATTATCCATACCAAAGCAGAAGATAGGGCAGACGATATGGAAGACTACATTAAGGAAAATTATCCCGATGTAAAAATTTTAAAAGATGAAATAGGACCCGTCATAGCAACTCATTTAGGTTTAGGAGCCATAGGTTTTGCTTGGACAGTATTATAGGATATAGGAGAAAAATTATGAAACAACAAATGGCACATACTTGCTACCGAGTAGCAGATTTAGAAAAATCTATAAAATTTTATACAGAAGCATTTGATTTTAAAGTTAGTAGAAAACGTGATTTCCCAGAATACAAATTCACCCTAGTTTATTTAACTTTACCAGATGATGCTTACGAGTTAGAACTAACTTACAACTACGGACATGGAGCCTATGAAATAGGGAATGGTTATGGACATATTGCCATAGCAGTAGAAAACCTAGAAGAATTACACGCTAAACACAAAGATGGAGGCTATAATGTTACAGAACTAAAAGGACTACCAGGTAGCTCTGCTGGTTACTATTTCATTACAGACCCTGACGGTTACAAAGTAGAAGTTATAAGATTTAAGTATTAAAAATATTTAGTGTAGACAAGTCTGCACTAAATATTTTTTGTTTTTATAGCAATATTCTATTGAAAATTTGAGATTTTAATAAAAAAATTATTTACAAGTCTTAGTAATAAAAATTTTATTTTGGGCATACAGTTTTTATTTTATAAATTATTTTCTAACAAAAAATTTTTTGTCAAATGTTCAAAAAATTTAGGTAATGTTTTTTAAAATTTAATAAGTAATATCAATTAAAGAGAAAAAGAGATTATAAGTTTACTTATAATCTCTTTTTTATTTGTCTATTTTATATTTTAAATTATAAAAATGTCCACAAGTTTTTAAGTAAATACTCTTACAAAATAAAAAATTTTATATAAAAGCCTCTAACAAGAGCATTAGATAGTGTTTTGAAAATAATAACAGATTTTCAAAAAATATTACAACAGCTAAAAAGTCCATAAACTTGTGGACATGATTTGGTATTTTATTAGTCATGTAAACGAATTATAATTTTAATTAATAAGGAGGTAAGAGTAATGTCAGAGTTAAACAATAGAGAATTAGAACTCATTAAAGTATTAACTGAGGCAAGTGATTATCTACCTGTGCATGTTATTGCAGAAAGATTAAAAATTTCTACTAAAACTATTTATAGGGATATAGAAAAGTTGACTTCTAAAAGGAGTGATTTAATCTTTGAGAAAAAGCGGGGAAAAGGAATAAAACTAAATATCTCTAAAATATCCTTAAATACTTTGCAAATACAAAAAGTTTCCAGATATTCCATAGAAGAAAGAAGAATTAAAATGCTGTTTAGGCTACTAAGAAATTCTAAAAATTTTATTTCTATTGAATCTTTATCGGAAAAATACTATGTGAGCAAGTCTAGTATTGTCAACGACCTTAACTATATAAGTACCTATCTTTTAGGAGATACTCTCTCAATAGCAAAGACTAGACAGGGTACTAAAATAGTGGGTGAAGAAAAAGATATTAGAGCCAAGATAGTTAGTTTAATGGATACCTACTCCTTTATTTCGGATGATGAAAAAACTTCTGAATACTATTCAGAAAGAATTAACAGTGCCACCATAAAAGAACTCAGTGCAAAATTTGATGTCAACAAGTTAGAAAAAATTGAATATATCGTAAATAAGTACGAGGGTAGACTACCATACACCGTTGGTGATTTATATTATACAAACTTGGTTGTTCATATCTTAATTGCTATCGAAAGAATAAAATCGGGTAATTATATAGACGTAAATGAAAATAAGGTTGGGACTGATGAAAATTATTACAGAGAGGCAGTTAATATAGCAAAGTCTCTTGAAGAAGAATTTGCAATAAAATTTCCTAAGAGTGAAATTTACTACATCTATCAATATTTAGTTAGTACGGGAGTTGGAGAAATAAATTATGGCAACAGCATTCCAGTAGAACAAAATATAGAAGATATAGCAAATAGATTTTTAGCAAATATTAATTCGAGTAATCTTTTTAAAATTGATAAGAACGAACATATCTATTACGTTTTCAAACTACACATCAGAGCCTTAATAAAAAGACTTAAATATAATATAGAAATCAAAAATCCTTTGGCAGAAAAAATAAAGTTAGACTATAAAGACATCTTCCTTGCTGTAAAAAATTTAGCAAAAGAAACTTTAAGTAATAATATTTCTGATGATGAGGTAGCCTATCTTACGGTCTATGTTCAATCTATATTAGAAGACAATATAAGCCATAAAAACGTAGTTCTTGTTTGCCATAGTGGTTTTGGTACATCACAATTCCTTAAAAAACGGCTAGAAACAATATTTACTAAACTAAACATAGTAGATGTTGTGTCATCAAGAGAACTAAAAGGTTATAACTTGAAAAATGTTGATTATATAATCTCTACCGTCAAATTAGATATAGAATACAAAAATATAATTAATGTAAATGTGCTATTAGTTGATGAAGACATAAATTTAATCAATAAAACAATCTTTGGTGAATGACATGATAGTTGATATTTTAAAAGTGAACAAAACAGAAAATATAGAAGGTGTCTATAGAGAAGTTGCTGATTATCTTCATACAAATAAAATACTGACTGACAAGTGCGTCTTTTTTGAAGAATTAAAACACAGAGAAGAACTAGGAAGTATAAAAATATATGATGATGTTTATCTGCCACACATACTAAGTGAAAATATCTTAAAAAATATAATTTTACGAGTAGATGGGTACAGAGAAAAAGTTTTATTTATACTCATAGGCAATGCAGATGAAGAAGTTAGAAGCAAAATATTTAGAATAATCACAAAACTTTTAGATAGAAATTTTATAGAGGAGTTATTTAGATATAGCAAGCAAGAATTTGAAGAAAAAATAAAAATAATTTAGGGGGAAATAATGCAGCAATATTTTAGTAAGGAAAATATTTATTTGAATGTAGCTGGTAATAGCTTTGAAGAAGTTTTAAAAAATGTTACCGAAATACTAGAAAAAAAGGGTGCTGTTAAAGATAGCTTTTACAATGCCGTTTTAGAAAGAGAAAAAGTATTTCCAACAGGTTTAGAATTTCCAGAATACAGTATAGCCATACCACATACTGACCCACAGCATGTAAACGTAAATAGTATTGTGGTTATAAAGCCAAAAAATTCAGTAGTATTTAAAGACATGGGAACTAACTCTAAAGAATTGAATGTAGGAGTAATATTACTATTATTGATAAGCAAGAGTGAAGACCAAGTTTCAGTATTATCTAGTATAATTAAAAAATTTGCTGATGCAGATTGTTACAACAAAATTTTATCAAGCAGTAGCCAAGAAGAAATTTATGCTACTTTAACAAAATAAGGTCATAAAAATAAAAAATTAATTTATCGGAGGATACAAAAATGACAAAAACATTATTAATTGCTTGCGGTGCAGGAATTGCAACATCAACAATAGCAGTAAAAAAAGTAGAAGAGTTGGTTGCAAAACATAACTTGGACGTAAACATAAAACAAATTCAAATTTCAGAGGCAGCCTCATTACAAAATCAGGCAGATTTAATTGTTTCAACAACTATGTTACCTACAACATATTCAATACCAGCAATAATAGCTACTGCTTACATTACTGGTTTTGGTGAAGAAGAATTAGATGAAGAAATTCTTTCACATTTAAAATAATTAAATATGGTTATAAAAATCCGTAACTATTAATTAAATTTAATACTTATGGAAATAACAAAAAATAATTTTTAAAGGAGAATATAATAATGGATGGATTATTAAAAGGTGTTCAGTATTTTCTAAATTTGGGGCCTACTGTAATTTTACCTATCGCAATATTTTTACTTGCACTTATTTTCAGAGTACCAGTTGGAAAAGCAGTTCGTTCTGCTCTTACAATAGGTATCGGTTTTGTTGGAATTAATGTAGTTGTAGGTATATTAACAAGTAACTTGGGACCTATAACACAAAAATTCGTAGAAGTACACAATTTAAAACTTGATACAGTAGATGTTGGTTGGCCAGGTGCAGCAGCAGGTTCTTGGGCATCTCCAGTAGCAGCAGTCCTTATTCCTGTTTGTTTGGGTGTGAATATTTTAATGATTGCACTAAAATTAACTAAAACTCTTGATATTGACGTGTGGAATTATTGGCACTTCATAGCAGCGGGGGCTACTGGTTATGTAGTTTCTGGTGGTATTTGGTGGTTCAGTATCCTATGTGCTGTTCTTTACGAAGTTATGGTATTAGTTATGGCAGACAGAACTCAAAAATCTGTTGAAGATGTTTACGGACTTAAAGGTATCTCACTACCAACAGGTTCAACTGCAGCTTTTGGTTTTGTAGGTATTCCAATAGCTTGGTTAGTAGGTAAAATACCAGGAATTAAAAATATCCACGTTGACCCAGAAACAATACAAAAACGTTTTGGAATTTTCGGTGAGCCAATGGTAGTTGGTCTATTCTTAGGTATGCTTTTAGCATTAGGTGCAGGCTATGACCTTGGTGGAATCTTAAAAACAGGTGTGGCTATGGCAGCCTTCATGGTTCTTATGCCTCGTATGGTTAAGCTTTTAATGGAAGGTTTAATTCCAATTTCAGAATCAGTTAGAGAATACATGAAAACACGTTATAAAGGTAGAGATTTATATATCGGTCTTGATGCGGCAGTATCGATAGGACACCCTGCAAATATCTCTACTGGATTAATCTTAGTACCAATTACATTGTTATTAGCAATAATTATTCCAGGTAACAAAGTATTACCATTCGGTGACTTGGCAACAATTCCTTTCTATGTATCATTTATCGTAGCTAACAGAAAAGGAAATATCCTACACTCTGTCTTAGCTGGTACAGTTGTAATAGCCCTATCTCTACTTATGGCTACTGACTTTACAAGTGTTCATACACAAATGATGGCAGGTGTTGATGGTTACGGAGCTGGTCAATCACTAAGTTCACTTGACTTAGGTGGTAACTTCTTCAACTGGATTATCTTAAAATTTGCACAATTATTTTACTAATTAATATTTAATTTACAGAAGCGGTAGTTAGGTATTTGTAGGTTTCCTATTAAATATTAACTACCTTTTTTGTATAGTAAGAAAGGAGAATAAAGTGAAAGCAGCAGTATTATACGAAGGAACAAAGATAGAAACTAGGGAAGTTGAAGAAATAGCTTGTGGTAAAAAAGATGTAAAAATAAAAGTTATGGCTTGTGGAATATGTGGTTCAGATATTCACAAAATGCAAACTAGGTGGAAATATTCTTACCCAGCAGTTATGGGTCATGAATTTTCTGGGCAAGTAGTAGAAGCGGGAAATGAAGTTACAAAATTTAAAGTAGGAGATAGGGTGGTGGCAGTACCATTTTTACCTTGTAAAAAATGTAGTTATTGTGAACAAGGAAATTACTCTATGTGTGAAAATTATAAAATGATAGGCACTCACTTTTACGGAGGATTTGCAGAATATTGCACTCTACCAGAAGAAAATCTTTTAAATATAGGTAATTTAGATTTTGAAAGAGCAAGTTTTATAGAACCTCTAGCAGTTGTTATGCACGCAGTTATGGGTATAAAAGTTCAACTAGGGGACAGTATTGTTATTTTGGGAGCTGGAACAATTGGTATGCTAACTATGCAGGCAGTAAAAGCCTTGGGAGCAAGTAAAATTATAGTAGTCGATATTGACAACAAAAAACTTGAAAAAGCTAAAGAGTTAGGAGCAAGTCATACCATAAACTCCCTAGAAGAAAATTTAAAAGAAAAAGTATATGAATACACAGCAGGTTTTGGAGCAGATATTTCTTTAGAATGTGCAGGAAGTCCTATAACACAAGAGCAGGCACTTTTAATTACTAAAAAAAGTGGCAAGATAGGTTATACAGGTATAGCCTATAAAGATGTTTTATTAAAAGAAGAAGCCTTTGAAAGTATTTTTAGAAAAGAATTAACCTTAAAAGGATTTTGGAATTCTTATTCTGCACCATTTCCTGGTCGTGAATGGACTAATGCCATAGAATTATTAACCAAAGAAATTATTAAAGTTGATAGTTTTATTTCTCATAGATTTTCAGTGGAAGAAGTTGCCAAAGCTTTCAAAATGATTTTAAACAAAGAAGAAGTATACAACAAAGTATTAATTAAACCTCAAGGAGAATAATATGTTATCAGTAGTAAAAACAAAAGCAGGTTATGACAATTTAGAAATTTTAGAACTAGAAGAACCAAAAGTTTACGGAGATAAAGTTAAAATTGCAGTAGGTTTTACTGGTATATGCGGTTCTGATATTCATACCTTTAAAGGAGAATACAACAGCAAAAATCTTCCAGTAACATTAGGTCATGAATTTTCTGGAAGAGTCGTAGAAGTAGGAGAAGATGTAAAAAATATTAGGGTGGGTGATAGGGTAACGAGCGAAACTACCTTTGAAACTTGTGGAGAATGTATCTATTGCCAAAGTAAAGATTATAACTTATGCGGTAAAAGGAAAGGTATCGGAACACAAATTAACGGAAGCATGGCTAAATATGTTTTATCAAGAGAAGAAAGTTGCCACCTTTTACCAGATAAGGTAAGTTTAGAAGCTGCTTCACTAACAGAACCTCTAGCTTGTTGTACCCATGCAGTTATGGAAAAAACATCTGTTAAAGATGGAGATGTAGTTTTAGTTATCGGTCCAGGGCCAATAGGTTTATTACTATCTCAAGTAGCAAAAGCAAATGGTGCAAAAGTTATCCTAACTGGTATAACAAAAGATATGCCACGTTTAAATCTTGCTAAAGAAATAGGAATTGATATCATAGTAGACAGCCTAAAAGAAAACTTAGAAGAAATTGTCCTAAGAGAAACTAATGGTTACGGAGTTGACAAAGCCTTTGATTGTTCGGGTGTTCTTGTCGCAGTAAATTCAGCCCTACCCCTAGTTAAGAAAAAAGGAGATTTTGTTCAAGTTGGACTGTTTGCTGAAAAATACAAGGCACTAGACCAAGAATCAATTATCCAAAGAGAATTACGCTATATCGGTTCTCGCTCTCAAAAACCATCATCCTGGCTACTAGCCCTAGAATTATTATCCCAAGGAAAAATTGCGACAGATAAAATGATTACAAAAATTTTCAGCATAGAAGAAGCAAGACAAGCATTTGAAACTGTAATGGCAGGTGAGGAAATAAAAGTCTTAATAAAATCATAAAATCAATATGCAAAAGGAGTGAATTTTAAATTCAATCTTTTTTACTAAAAACATTTTACTCCCAATTTTACATTTTATTAAAATAAATCTACTTTATTATAAATTTCAGCCTGAATAAGAATTTCTACCCTAAATATTAAAGGGCATTACTATATCTTTTGAAACATAGGATAAAAACTTATGAACAAATAATAAAAAAGAATTTCATGTGATATAAAATTCATCGAAATTCTTTTTTATTATTTAGATGATTTGAGATAATAGGCTAAAAATATTGGAGATATCAACTATGAAATACGGTTATATAAGAGTATCAACAAGAGAACAAAATATTGAACGCCAGTTGACGGCTATGTACGAAAATGGTATTAGTCGCAGATATATTTATATTGATAAGATGTCGGGGAAAGATTTTAACAGAAGATCTTACAGACAAATGATAAAACGTCTAAAAAAAGGAGATGAAATTGTAATTAAATCAATTGATCGTTTGGGAAGAAATTATGACGAGATTCTTGAACAATGGCGTTACTTGGTAAGAGAATGTGAAGTGGATATTAGGGTTATTGATTTAGAACTACTCAATACTAAGTCGGCCTTTGATAATAATATTACAGGACGATTTATTTCAGATTTAGTCTTACAGGTATTATCCTACGTTGCACAAGTTGAACGTGAAAACACACTTCAGAGGCAAAAGGAGGGGATAATAGAGGCAAAGAAAAAAGGAGTTAGGTTTGGACGCCCTAAAAAGGAAGTGCCGAATAATTTTGAAGAAGTTTATCAAAAGTGGAAACTAGAAGAAGTAAATATTCGAGAAGCGGCTATAATACTAGGAGTAGCAAAGACAACTTGCTACAACTGGTTAATACAGAGAAAAAACAAAAAAAATTTGCAAAATACTAGGTTTTTGGACTAGAAAAGCAAGTGTAAAAAATAAAAAACACCAAAAATTCAATAAAATTCTATTTTATGATACAATAAGAAAAAAAGACAGAAAGGAAAAATCATGGCAAACATATCACAACAAAAAAGACAGAAAATGCTAGACTTTTTAAATAAACTAAAAGGGGAACATCAAGATGATGATAGTTTAAGAGCTTTGGGTCAAATTGAAACAGCACTTAACGAGAAAAAATACGGTCTAGTCTGGGAAAAACACACAGAAAAAGTAGATGAAATGTTAGAACACAACATACCCCTATTCTGTGAAGATGAGAATAGAAAAATCACAGTAAAAGAAAATGAAGTCTACAATTTTTTATTAGAGGGGGACAATCTCCACTCCCTAAAACTCCTTGAAAAAACACACAAGGGGAAAATTGATGTTATCTATATCGACCCGCCTTATAATACGGGTAACAAGGACTTCATTTATAACGACAGCTTTGTTGATAAAACAGACGGTTATTCACATAGCAAATGGCTATCCTTTATGGAACAAAGACTTGAAATTGCCAGAGAGCTTTTAAGTGATGAGGGTGTTATTTTTATCTCTATTGATGATAATGAACAAGCACAACTAAAATTACTTTGTGATGAAGTGTTTGGGGAAGAAAATTTTATTGCAATTTATAAGTGGAATAAAACGTCAACCCCACCTTCATTATCTAAGAAAGTAAGAAATAAATTTGAATATGTTATTTGTTATGAAAAAAATAGAACTGATATTAAATATAATGCTGGAATTACTCTTGGTGGAGATATGCCTTTGTTGAATGAAGGAAATACAGTTAGAGATATAAAGTTTGATAAATCAAAAGTTAAATTTAGTTTTAATGGAAAATTTAAAAAAGGAAATTATGGAAAAATAGAATTAAAAAATGATTTAGATATTGTTGACGGATTTTCAAAAGAAGATTTTGTTTTAAGAGGATGTTTTAAATGGACTCAAGAAACAGTAGATGAGGAGGTACTTAACGAAACAACTTTTGTAATAAAATCTAAAAAATTTTCTCCACGTTATGTTAGAGTTGGGGAAAGAATAAAACGTCCTTCAGATATTATTTCTATGAATGAGTGTAGAGTTGAAACAAATGAAGGAGCAAAAAAAGAACTTAATATTTTAGTTCCTAATAATTCCATGACTTATCCAAAACCTACATCTTTAATTAAATATTTAATTAGATTTACTGAAAATAACAGAACAAATAAAATTATTTTAGACTTTTTCGCAGGGTCAGGCACAACGGGCCATGCAGTAATGCAACTAAACAAAGAAGACGGGGGTAAACGTAAATATATTCTTTGCACCAATAATGAAAATAATATTTGCGAGGAAGTAACCTACCAAAGAT
>NZ_JAHKEI010000022.1:0-19778 GCF_018790995.1 Gemella sp. zg-1178 | reverse complement strand
AAATCATATTTAGAGTTGTTTCCAATAACTTTAAGTAATGCAACATATCTTTCGCTATCTTTTAGATTTTCTTCTAACATTTTTTTAAATAGATGTTCATAATCATTTATTCTCATTTTTACCTCCTTATTTTATTGCATAAAAAAGACGATAGTCTTTCATCTATCGTCTTATAGTATCCATATTTTTAGTTTGTATCTTTTAAAGTATATTTTCTGTTTTTATTTTCTCCGATTGGCACTAATAAATTATTATCGACCATTTTTGATAGTATTCTTCTTGCCCTAGCCGACTTAACATTTAACAAGTTTTCTATGTCTTTTGTTTTAAATAATTTATTTGCTTTGGCAAATTCTAAAACAATTTCTTCTTGATTTTTATCAATATTTATCGCTACTTTATCGCTACTTATCGCTACTTTATCGCCGTTTTTTATCGCCACTTTATAATTTAGATTTTTTAAAATAATATAAAATGAACTTTGTGTAGAACGAAATTCTGCTTTTAAAGTTTCGTTATAGTTTTCTTGTATTTCATAATTATCTAAAATCTTCTTTAATCCACTTCCTCGTCTTTCCATTAAATTCATCCGACTAAAAAGATCAGCTATAATCGGATTTCGTCTTTTGGATGAAATTTGATAGGGATTTAGTTCTTGGATCAATGTCCCATCAAACATGCCACCAGGTGAGTAAATTTCTAATCGATCATCATAAATATCAATATGGACTTCAGAACCTATTTCACTATAATCTCTATGGATTAGAGCATTTACCAAGGCTTCCCTTATTGCTATTTCAGGATAATCG
This sequence comes from Gemella sp. zg-1178, assembly GCF_018790995.1. Classification (NCBI taxonomy): domain Bacteria; kingdom Bacillati; phylum Bacillota; class Bacilli; order Caryophanales; family Gemellaceae; genus Gemella; species Gemella sp. zg-1178. The sequence goes on along the minus strand of NZ_JAHKEI010000022.1, from coordinate 18,969 downwards.
GGATATTCTATTCTTGCTTCATTTCCCTTTTTCCACATTTTTTTAGAATTAGATTTAATAAAGTCTTCTCCACTTTGTAGTAGATATAAAAGACCACCATCATATTCTTTATCATCTAAGGCTTCTAATCGACTATTTGCCTTATCAAGTCCATTCCATCTTGTCGCAAAAATTCTTGATTGATAAACAAGTCTTTCATCAGCAAGTAATGCTCCTGCATAGGTTAAATATCCCTTATCATCAACAAGAGAAAAAGAAATTAAATCACTATCAACTAAATCTTTTTTCGTTTTTTGGTAATAAACAGCTTTTAGTTTACTAAAGGACGCCCTATCAATTTTAATATCACTTGAAATACTGTCAAAAGTCTTGTTTATTCCTCTTAATACAAGATTTTTTAATTGATTACTATTAGCTACAACACTCTCATTACCAATTCTTATAAAAGCTATCCTACTAGCTCCATCAATTAAATAGTAGGGAGTTTCATTGCCTGAAAAAATACTTAATATAATAAAATCCTTATTATCGATTCTTTCAATATTTAATGTTATTTGAGGAATGGGATCTAGTTTCGTCTTAATTATTTCACTAATGATTTCAGAATCTTGCTTGGCATTTTCTAAACCCAGTAATTTATCATTATCATCTATACCAAAAAAGATTTTTCCACCATTTGTATTCGCAAATGCTACAACTGATTTTAACCAACTTTTGGGTCTTTTTACTTCTAACATTACTTTTTTATCATAAGAACTAGTTTCACCAACATACTTTGATAAATCCATTATTTACTCCTTTCTAGTTATTTTGCATTAAATTGTCTTTACACTTGTAACATTGTACCATTTTTTGTGTTTTTTCTCTACTCTAGCAATTGTATTTTATTTTTAAAAATTTCTTTTAAAATGACTTCTAATACATCTACTACAATACTATTGCCTGCTTGTTTATATAGTATTGATGATGTTTTATTTTCTTTTTCTGGATATATCTCTCTTAATTTATTAAAATCATTATCTGAAAATCCCATTAATCTAAAACATTCTCTTTCAGTTAGATATCTATACTTGCCATTTTTTAAATCAACGATGCCAGCATTTGGTATTCTCATCTGTTTTGTTGATATTGTGTAACAAAATTCTTGAACTATGTTTAATCTTCCTTTGAATTTTTTATTTGATTTATCATCTTGTATATATTTTAACATTGACGCTTGTTTTACTATATACTTATCACTACAATCAACTTCTAAAAATTCGTTGATAGCTTTCTTTTCTTTTTTCTCTAAGTGATTAAAGTCAAAATTGTTTTCTCCTAGATAACTTATCGCAAATATTCTTTCTCTATTTTGTGGTATTCCAAAATCTTTTGCATTTAGTAATTGATATTTTGTTTCATAACCAAGTCTATTCATTTCAGCAAGATAATAAAAAAAGGCAGCCCTCATATTTTTATCAAGGACGCCTTTAACATTCTCCCATATCACCCACTTAGGTTTATGTTTTGCATGTTCAATGATTCTTATTGTTTCAAAAAGTAGACTAGATCTTGTGCCACTTCCTTTTTCTCCACCTTTTTGTAGTCCAACTCTACTAAAATCTTGACATGGACTACCGTGCATTAAAATATCTATTTTTTCATTAGGTAATTCATAATCAATCACTGATTTAGGTTGATAATTTTCTTGATAGAGTTTGTTGTAGCTTTTTACACAATTTTTATCTATCTCCACATAGTCAATCACTTTATAGGGAATTTGAAGATTAATAATAGCTTTTCTAACTGCACCAATACCTCCAAATAATTCTACAATTTTTAATATTTTGATTATTATCACCTCCAAACAAAAAGGCGACTAAGTTCTTATACTTACTCGCTTTTCTTTTTTACTATTTCATATAATTGTATTGTTGATTTTATAGTGTCTTCTATTTCTTTTAAAAATTCTTGTTCACTAAACTTCCCAATAGAAATATCGTACAATTTCATTTCCCAAATAGCTGTTGTATTAGCATTCTTTAAAAAATCTGCAACTATTGTAATTAATTGTATGCCTTTTTCTGTTACTAGATGATTTTTCTTTTCACGAATTATAAATCCCTTCAAGATTAATGTTTCAATTATTCCCGCTCTAGTAGCAGGTGTGCCTAGTCCTTTTCGCTCTACCTCAACCTCTTTATCAATAAATTCAGTTCCAGCAATCTCCATTGCCTTTAAAATACTTTCTTCAGTGTAATGCTTAGGCGGACTAGTAAACTTCTCTTTTATTTCCTTATTTATAACTTCAAAAGTATCCCCTACATTTACATCAGATAAAATTTCTTCTTTACTTTCTTTTTTATATTGTTTTAAATACTTTGTAAATCCTTCATCCACAACAACTTTCCCATTCGTTGTAAATTCGTAAGTATCTCCTTGAACTTCATAAACATAGATAATTTTAGTCGTGATTTCTTTTAAAGGATAACCAAAACTTGCATATGTTTTATTTAAGATTAAGTCATAAATATTTTTTTCTTTTGTATTTAATTTTGATAAATCATATTCCATACTGCTTGAGGTAGGTATAATAGCGTGGTGATCTGTTACTTTTTCTGAATTGAAAACCTCTTTAATTCTACTTGTATCAAAATCATACTTGCCTAAAATTGAATTTACCGTACTTATAATCATATCATTGCTTAAATATCTACTATCCGTTCTTGGATAAGTAATTAATTTCTGCTCATATAATTTTTGTGCAATATCTAATGTGTCTTTTGCACTTAATCCAAAATATCTATTGGCTTCTCTTTGCAATGTTGTTAAGTCATAGAGTAAATCAGGTCTTGTTGTTTTTTCTTTTTTAATAACATCTGTTATCTTGATATTAGTGCCAATAGCCTGATACACTAAATCCTCTACAATTTCATAGTTATACATTCTACCTGTACTTAAAGTAAAACTTCCCAAATTTAATTCACCAACATAATATTTTTCCTTTTTAAAATTTTTGATACTTTCATCTCTATCCACAATCATAGCTAACACTGGTGTTTGTACTCGACCCACAGAATAATGTTGGCGATATAAACAAGAATATAACCTACTCATATTCATGCCAATTAACCAATCTGCTTTTGCTCTAGCTAGGGCTGATTGGTAAAGATGATTGTAATTTTCTCCCCTTTTAAGATTTTTAAAACCCTCTTGAATGGCTTGATCCTCTAGTGAAGAAATCCAAAGTCTTTTTATTGGTAATATAGATTTGCTTTGATTATAAACTAATCTAAAAATCAATTCGCCCTCTCTTCCAGCATCACAAGCATTAATTACTTCACTAATAGTTTTAGATGTGAGTAATTTCTTTAGTACTTGATATTGTTTCTTTGTACTTTTAGAAACATCATACAAATACTCATTTGGAATAATAGGTAAATCCTCTATATTCCATTTACTATACTGATCATCATACTGTTCTGGATTTGCCATTTGAATAAGATGTCCTAAACACCAACTGACAATATAACCATTCCCCTCTATATAGCCATCTTTTTTATCTTTTACACCAAGCACCTTTGCAATACTCATTGCAACACTCGGCTTTTCTGCAATAACTAATTTCATATTTCCTCCTATCTAAATATAAGGCAGCTAAATGATTTAACTGCCTTGTCTAATTTCTATTCCATTGATTTGTCTTGATTTTTTAATACAAACGAAAATTTGATTTGCATTTTTCCATTGGTATCTTTATTATAAATAGCCTTTGGTGTTTTTAAATTAAACTCCCACCCATGTGTTTCATTCTTAAATGTCGCATATGCTATATCTTCATGAACCATTTTATATTCATTATTTTCTTTAATATATTTTGTAAAACGAATAACCATTCCACTTAAATCAATATCATCATTGTGTCTATATTGTCTTTTTGTTGGGAATTTTATAATTGTTTCAGGATACCATTGACCTATCTTAATATCCTTTGGCATATCAACATTTGTTCGTTTTATGTCATCTTTTAGTTTAATAACTTCATCCTCTAAACCTTGAATTAAATTAGTAATTCTAACAAATTCTTCATGATTGACACAACAGCATGCATCTTCATTTAGTTGCTTGATTTGTTTTTCAAGAGCATTTATTTTAGCTTCTTTTTCTTTAATAATATCCTCTTTTTCGACTAACTTATGATTAAGTATATTGTTTTCTTGTTGTAGATTTGCTTTTTCTTCTTCCAATGTTGTTTTTTCAGCCATTAAAATTTCTTTTTCTTTCTCAAGAATTAAGATCTTACTTGCTAGCTTATTTATTTCATCTTCTTTTTCCTTAATCAAGCTATTTTTTTCTAAAAGCTGATTAGTTAAAATATCATTACTATTTTGCAAAGTTTCTTTTTCTTTTTCCAAATTTTCTTTTTCATTTGCTAGCATTTCTTTTTGATTATTTAGGCTAGTTATTTCATTGGTTAATTCTATAATTCTATCCTCTTTTTCTTTAATAATTTTATCTTTTTCAGCTATCTGTTTTTCTAATTCTAATTTTTCATTTTGTAGAGTAGTATTTTCTTCTGTTAAATTTTTCTTGTCTTCTTGTAAACTAGCAACTTCTTTTTCAAGTTCTGTTATTCGTTTTTCTAGTTCAACAATATCTGCTTTTAAATCAGCGATATTCCCTATTTTTTCATCTAGAAGTGTCTGAATATTCGTTAATTCTTCTTGTAATGTTGTTTTTTCTTTTTCTAATTTCTCTACTCTTTCTTGTAATGCTTCATTTAAGTTATCTTTAGTTGATAAATCTTGTTCTAAAGTTGTTATTCTTACTTGTAATGTTTTTACACTTTCTTCTAAACTAGAAATGTCATCCATAGTTAAATCGGTCATAACCTCTGTGTGTTTAACTCTTTTTACATTTTCTTCGATTGCTATTTTCAAAGGGACTTCCCTTCCAATATTTGAAATCTCAATATATTCACCATTTATTGTGTAACTTGCATTCCCGTTCATATTTGGATTTGCTTTTTTAATATTATCAATAACTTTATATTTATCTTCAGTCTTTAATTCCCCATCATAATCAATGGTTACTTTTTCAATATGTCGATTCAAAATTCTTACAACATTTCTAACAATTTGACTTTTTAAATCATTGCCATTCCATCTTGCAATTTCTCCTGAAAGAAAGGCGTATCCTAAATATCTATCTTTATTACTGTCTGTATCTAATAACAACACATTTACAGATGTGCCAATAAGGTTGTAATCTTCTTTACTTAATAGATATTTGCTATATGGTTTTTTAGTCCTATAATACCCATCCCCTCTACGAATAAAATCATTTTTATCTAGTGTAATACTTTTATTCACTGCTGAATGATCTGATTTGTGTTCAAATGTATAACCTACTATCATTTTGAAATCAAACTCAAATCCTAACTGCTCAAAATGGTTGTCAGATGATTGTGAGTGAAAACTAGCTGTGTAGTATGTTTCATCTTCTGTCGCTACTCTTCCTTCATCACTTTCAATAGCGTAAACTGGTGCAACATTATGAATAATGTTTGTTGTTGCTAAACTTACAAGCATCATTACTGCTAAAAATTTTTTATATGTTTTCATCTTCTTCCTCCTTTACTTCTTCTTGATTTTCTTCGAAAAATTCATCATCATTTTCATCTTCTTCAAAATCAAAATCTTTTTCTTGTTTAGGTTTGATAATTTTAAAGTAATAACCTGCTCCTAATGCTCCTAAAAGGACAAGACCTAAAATAAAATAAGAACCTAAGCTATTGTCTTGCTTTTTAGGTTCTTTCTTCACTTCTTCTTTAGTTTCTTGTTTAACTTCTTGTTTTGGCATTTCTTTAATTTCTTTTGTTTCTATCATATTTAGTAAATCTCTTTCTGAAACTTCAGTTACTAATTGAACATTATCACTAGATTGATCGTGATTTATAATTAAATGAAATACCTTGCCACTTTTCGTTTTAAATGTTAGAAACTGTCTAGCATCACTACTTGGTCTTTCTTTTGACTGAGTTGTATTGTTTTTATTATCACTTTTTGAAGTAGTTGATTTACTGACAATATCTCGTCTAATTGGATATTCTTTATTATCAGCACCGACATTTTCTATTGATGTTCCCTTTGCTTTACTTTGTGGAGTTGCAAGTATTGGGCTATTATTGCTTGAATTTTTAGAATAGCTTTCTAAAAGTTCTTTCATTTCTTCCTTAGTAACTCCTTTATTTCCTTCATCAATTGTTTTTTCAGAGTGTTCTTTTTCAGATAGATTTGCTTTTTTATTTTCTTTTGTATCTTCTACCACATCAACTGTAAAGGAATTTTCTTTCGTAACATCTTCATCTTCCTTACTTACCTCAATGGTAAAGTCTTTTTCTACTTCCTTTTTTTCACTTGCATATACACTTACTGGTATAGCCATAAAGCATAGTGTAAATACAAGAATTATTTTTTTAAACTGTTCTTTCATCTTTTTTCTCCTTATTCTTTAAAATGTTTATTAAATCAAAAAATCCAATGTTTTCTTCTTTTAGAATAACATTGACATGATCTGCTTGAATTTTATTTTTCTCTTCTTGAATTTCTGCTAATTTTTGCTTAATATCTTCTTTTTTAGCATTGAGTTTTCTTTCCTCTTTTTCCAGTTTTATATATCTTGCTTCATTTTTTTCCATTAGTTCTCCTTTCAATTTTTTAATAAAAATAATAGACCTTTATTGTTCTACAACCCATAATCAATATAGTAGCACTGACTTGCATCTTCTTTTGAAATAGTTCTTGTTGAGATAATAAATTCTCCCTTAACATTCATTTCTGAAACAAGTACTGAACCATCTTCATTCACCTTTTCTACAAAGGCAATATGTCCATATTGTGGCGATGACCCTGCAACTCCTGGTGGAAAACTGATTGCTGTTCCTGCTCTTGCATTCCTTGACACTGAATAGCCATAATTTTGTGCGTAAAATGCCCACTCACCACCATTACCCATTGGACTATGCTTAATTGGTTTTCCAAGTTGTGAGAAACGATTATAAACATACCAAGTACATTGACCAGGGTAACCACCATTTAAACTAGCAACATAATTTGGATCAGGTTGTGGAAAATCACCTCCTGAAACATCAAAATCATATAAACTACTTACTCCACTTGGAAAGACAGGAGAATTGGCATCAGAAAAGAATCTAGACATATTTCCTTTTGTTTCATACAACATTTCAAAATGTTTTATATTATCTGGATATCCTTGTAACCTAGAAAGTATTTCATTTTTCATATCATTTTTACTAACAGTAACAATCAACTTTTTATACTCATAAGGAACTTCAATACTTTCTAATATTTCATTCCCATCTTCATCAATGGTTGTGTAATACTCTGTTTTATACCTTATTTCAATTTCTTCCTTGTACTCAACATCATAAATAGCCTTAAATAAACTTTCTAATTCAGCTTCAACTTCATTCATGTTTTCAGCTTCTCCAAATCTTGATGTGATGTAAGAAAGAAGTAGATGAGTATCATGAGAAATATCAATATTATTGTGAATAATATATTCATCGTATCCTGGATTAGATGCTTCTACTCTTGCAAGTTCATTTTCTAAATTTAATTCTTTTGTTGAATAACTTTGATTGATTGATAAAAGTTTTGGTTCACTAGCTAAATAACTTGTTGCTAGTACATTATTTCCTGTACCTCCAAATATTCCTCCTATAGATGAAATTAGTTGAAATATCATCATAAATAAAATTAAGAAACCAACTAATACTCCAACAATTTTCTTTGCATTATTAACTACTAATTTTGAAGAGGCAACTAAAATATCTTGCACTTTCTTTTTTACTCTATCTCTAAAGCTGATTTCATATTTTTGATAGATTAGTTTTTTCATTTGTTTTCTTTGAATAAATCTTTTATAAATCGTTTTTTGTTTGTAACTATCAGTATGAATTAGCGAACTTAATTTATCTTTGTATTCAAGTTTATACTTTCTTTTTCGTATTCGTTTATTTAAGTTAGATACTTTGCTTTCTTGCCTTTTTAAAAGTTTACTTTTTCGATTTCTTGAAAATTTTCTGACTGTACTCACTGATTGAGATATTTTATCTAAAGACTTCTCACTAGCTTCTGCTCCTACATTTTCATGACTACCATGTGATATATAGCTTGATAATATACCTGCACTACTTGCCATAGCTCCTAACATCTTTTTATTACTTTTATACAGTATTGAATCTTTAGGAACTTTTTTATTTAGTAAGTTATCTTTTTTACTTTTTAACTTTTTTAATTTTTTGTCCCTTGCACCTAACAAGCTATCCACATCATCAAGGCTTTGATCAATGTTACTTTCTTTAGATTTAGCAAGAACTTCCTCAACTTTCTCGCCTTGTGTCTTGTTCTTATCTCTCGTAAATATTTCATTTTTAAAATAATTTTTTCTTTTATTTTTTGTTTGAGTGATTACTTCCTTACTATTTTCTTTTTCGACATCATAAGTAGATGAAAAATAATCGCTACTATTTATATTGTTATCATATCGATCAATTACTCCATCATTATCCAAATCTTTATTAAGTGGATTATAAACCTCAGTTACATTTGCGTCTGTATTTTCTTTGAATATCCTTTGATTTGATTTTTTCTGTGATGCCTTTTTATCTAATGAACTATCTGTAAAATCGTTTATATTGTTTTTAGTTTCTTTACTATTTAATATCTTATTTTTAACACCACTATAATTAGATTTTTCACTAAGATTAAATTCTAAAATATCATCATTTTTATTTCTTAAAAATCTTTTCTTTGGGTTTTTATCAGTTGTATTACTAGATAAGAATTTTGTCTTTGTATGTTCTATCTTTTCATCAAATCTTTTATTCTCACTAATTAGCTTACCTTTAAAGTCTTTCTGATGTTCTAAAAAATTAATTTCTAGTTTATCAATATTCTTTTCATTAAAATCTTTTAATGATGTTGTAGAATCTCTTATTTTTTTACTTAATACTTTTCTATTCATAATCTACTCCACTTCTTCAGGTTTTGTTGTCATTTTCTTGTAAAGTACAGTATGTTTAGGGAACTTATCTATAAATGGAACGATTGTATTCCCAAAAAATAAAAGCCCCTCTCCAGCATTTGAATTTGTTACATAGTTTAGCTGACAAGGGGATATTTTTAATTTTTTAGCAAGTATTTCTCTATCACCACTTGCTTGATTTAACATTAATACAAAATCTGTATTATCAAATATATTTTCAATTTCTTTACTTGCCAGTAAATCTTTTACATTCTGAGTTAATCCTGTCGGAATACCTCCCCATTTACGAAATCTTTTCCAAATTTCTACTGAATACTGGGCTGTTTGTTCTTCTTTTAAAAGCAAGTGAAACTCATCAATATAATACCTTGTTGCTTTTCCCTCCACTCTATTTTTTGATACCTTATTCCATACTTGGTCTTGAATAACAAGCATGCCTATTTTTTTAAGTTGTGTGCCAAGTTCCTTAATATCAAAACATAAAAGTTTTTTATCTAAATCAACGCTTGAATGATGATTAAAGACATTTAAAGAACCTGTTACATAGATTTCCATTTCTGTGGCTAGTTTTTTTCCTACAACTTCTTCTTGATTTTTTAACATATCATATAAGTCTTGTAGAATTGGCATATTTTTTGGAATTGGATTATCAAAATATTTTTCATAAATCTTAGGTAAACATCTATCAATAACTGATTTTTCAGCTGCACTTAAACCACTTCCTCCTACCACAAGTTCAAGCATCGACATAATAAAGTTTGCTTTATCTTTAAGTGGTGCATCACCATCACCATAATTCATATTAATATCTAATGGATTTAAATAGTCTTTACTTTTTGCACTGATTTTAATCACTTCACCATTAAATTGTTTAACTAAATTGCCATACTCTCCCTCTGGATCACAAACAATAATATCATCATTTGTTACTAGAATAGCATTTGTTATTTCCCTTTTGGCACTAAAACTCTTTCCACTACCAGGCGTTCCTAGAATTAAACCATTAGGATTTTTTAATCTTTTTCTGTCTGCCATAATTAAATTATGGCTGAGGGCATTTAAGCCATAATATAAACTTGCTTCACTACTCATAAATAGTTCTTGTGTCGTAAATGGCATAAAGACTGCTGTTGACGATGATGTAAGTTGTCTTTTCAGACTTAACTGATTTATGCCAAGTGGAAGTGAAGATATTAAACCTTGTTCTTGTCGATGATCAAGCAATTTAAGTGGGCAGTTATGTCTATTACAAATACTTGCAATATTTTCTACACTAGCATCTAACTTCTGTTTACTTTTTGCAACATTTAAAATTACAAAAGAAACCATAAACATCTTTTCATCTCGTGATTGCAAATCATTGAGTAATCTTTTAATATCTTCTCCATAAGTAATTAAATCTGATGGCAAAATATCCATATCATAACCACTGCGAATTGCCTTTTTATTTTCTTCAATTCTCATCTTATCAATATCTGTATTTTTTCTTTTAATCATCTTGATTGCTTCTACTTGATCAAGTGCTTGAATGTGTATAGAAACATACATGTTCTCTTCTAAAGATAAAATTTCAGACAGCATTCTATCCGACAATTCACTTGCCATAATAATAAAATGACTAGCAGAACCTAAATGACTACCTAACTTAAAAAAGTCTTTAGGTGTAAAATCTAATACACTTGGAATAATATAGGCTTTGGATTGTTTTTTCTTTCTATCCTTACTGCTGTCTTTTTCTTTTGATTGTTCAAGTACCATTGATACATCTTCATAAGCAGGCATAAAACTTTTACCAACATTTAACATATCATGCATAATCTTTAATCTTTCAAAACCATCTAAACTTTCTGCCCTAACTCCCATTGCTTTTAATTGTGATAGTATTTCAATTTCAAGTCTTTCAAGTTTTACCTTAGCTTGCTTGAAATAATCTGCTTGTACTGTAAAAATTATATATCTTTCTTTTTTCAGACCGTTATTCCCCTTGGAAAGTTGATTTTTAAGCATTTCTCTAAATTCACTTCGGACATCATTAAAACCATCTTCTTTTTCAGGAATATTAATAACTTTCTCCATTTCCCTTAATCTACCTAATTGATTGGTAAAACAAAACTGAATGCTAACACTTGGATCAAAGGAATTTAAAAAGTTAGCAAACTGATTGAAAATCATATCTCTTGCTTCTTCAAGTGCTAATTGATAATTAATATCTTCAAAAGAAATCATTTTATTATAGGTTGTTTCATTTACTTTACAAATACCATCATCATACATTATTTCATAAGGAATGCTATCTTCTAGTGTATATCTCTTATCTTCAAGTTTGAAAAAATTAAATGTTGTTTCAAAAATTCCTTTTTTCTTTTCTTTACCTAGATTTTTTAAATCTTTTTTACTTCGATTTAAATTTTTTTGATCTTGATTTAACTTTTCTACTCTTTTTCTTTGTTTGTTTTGCATTTCTTATTTCCTCCTTTCTTTGCTTGATATATTCACTTTCCTTTATTCTTTTTTTCGGTTGATAAAATTGGTGAAGATACATGGCTTTAAAATACTCTTCTGCCTTTAAACCGTCTTTTTCATAAAAAGTCATAAATAAAAACGGAAAAGCTAAAAGAACCAATAGTATCATAGAAATATCGTTTCCAAGTACAGATCGTGTATTTAGATATACTGGAACAGAGACAATACCAGCTAAACAAAAACCTATTAATTGTCTTTTTGTTAAGTTAAAAGCTATTTTTGTCTTTACTTTATTTAAGTCTTTTGGTATTCCTACATAAGCCATAGCTATACCTCAACTTGTTTCTTGTCTGATTTATCTAATTGTTTACTTAATGTTTCGATATGGTCATAGCAAACAATAACTTCATTTTTTACTTCTTCCATATCATTTGTTATATCTTGGTATCTTTCATCTTGTAAATCGACACAGGTATTATATTTGCTTGAAAACTCAGTAAAATTAGTATCTACATGTTCTCCTAAATAATTTACTTTTTCATCCACTTTTCTTATCCTAATACAATTAACAACTATGCCTACTAAACCTAATACCACTCCACCTAATAAAATATTTTCTTTATTCTTTATATTCATTTTTTCCTCCTAATGTGCATTCATAATACTTTTTGCGATTGTTCCACTCTTTAACATCATAAGACCTAGCAAAATCGTATAAGCTAAAATCATAAATGTTGATGTGTGGATATCTGTTATGTTGACTGTTTTGATTAAAACAGCATAAATTCCAAGACAAATCATCAAGAATAATCCTTGTAACGCCAAAGCAAATAGTCCTTTAATATAATTTGTACCAATACTTCCCCATTCTTTATTTCCCATTGTAGAAAATGGAATAGAAGCAACAGCACTATATACATAAATTTCAAACATACGACCATAAACAATAATTGTGATTAAAATAGATACACCTTGAATCAACATTTTTACAAGTGATGTTTCTAAGGCAATAGCAATCAATTCTCCTACCTCTTTTTGTTTCAATGCTTCTATCATCGAAATAAATTCTGATGATGATAAATTAGAACTTGTATTAATCACTCCTGCTACTTTTACTACTAAATTTTGTGCAACATCAAATGAAGCCATAGCAAATTCAAAAGCATGTGAAACGAGATACACTGCAATTGCCATTTTTATAATATATTTAAAAAATTCAAAACTATCTCCATCATGCATATTATTCTTATTCATAACCATTTGAATAAGTTCAATACACAAAACTGCTGTAATAATTAAACCTGCAATAGGTATAATCACAGTATCATTGATATTTTTAATAAAGGAAAAAACCTCAGCATTAAAACTTTGAGGTGTTTTTCCTACTTCACTTGATACAAATGTTACTTTATCATTTATATCGACAAACATTGCTTCTAAATTTGACTGGATTATTCCGATAAAAATATCTTGGAAAAATTCTTTTATTTTATCGAATATCCCAAACATAGATTACTCCTTAATTAAAGACATTTGATAGTAGTGGGATTAGTTTTAATCCAATAAGGACAATGCCACCACCTGCCATAAGTTGCTTAATTCCTTGTGATTTTGCACCAGGGTTATCATTTCCATAACCTTCCATTAGGTTGATTACTCCCCAACCTCCTAGACCTGCACCTATTGCAATGACTAAAGTCTTTAAAACATCTACTCCTTGTGTAAAAAATTCCATGTTATTTTTCCTCCTTATTTTCTTCTTTTTCAATTTTATTTAATGATTTTACGATAAAGTTCTTATATACTTTATCTGCTTTTTTGTTTTCCTTGTAATATCCATAGACATGGATAAAATCACCTTTTTTAAAATTTTTGGTAATTTCTGTTTTTTCTCCATATACAGAACAGTTGATATATTCCTTTCCACTACCATATTTTTTCACTAATGTGAAATTAGCTACTGTTACTTCCTTATCATCTTTTGTAAAAGTATTGGTTTTAATTTCATCAACTAAATTTGCATTGATATTAATCATTTCATTATTCATTTTCATTTCCTTTCTCTTTAAAAAATAAAAACGACTAGATACCACTTATCTACTCGTCTAAGATTACATGTTAAATTTTATTGTTGGATCTCTTATCCTTTTCATTTTTTCTCTCCTTTTTAGGATTTTCTGCTTTTTGTTCGTATATATAAATTGAGGGGCATTTGAAATACTAGTTAGTTCCTCTGCGAGTTTTCTCTATTTATTAATCGCAATACAAATGGAAAATAGATATAAAAAAAGACGATAGAAATAAAAATTCTATCGTCTAATGTATTTTATTCAGTAAAAATATAATTTAATTAAAATACAATCCATTACAATCTTGTAACAAGGATATTTTCTTTCAAATTTACTTTCCCTTTTCTCTTCATATAGTATTCAATATCAAATAAATTCCTTTTATCATAATCTTCAAGTAATCTATAATTCTTGTGCTTAGTAATATCAAACTTATCTGAATAAAAGGGTCTTGACCCTCTTATCTCCAAAATACATTTTCCACCGTCCATAACTTTTATTTCATCTCTACTCATTAGTTCTTTTCCTGTCTTTTGATAGTTAAGTCCAAATGATTTTTGATTTGATCTAGTTTCTGATGTATTGTAAAGATCAATAGTTTCTTTTCCTAAGTTTTCAGATAATTCTTTAAGTGTTGTTCCCTCTTTACCACCTAAGAATAATTCACTATCACAGTTACCAATAATGGTATCTGCATTATCCTTATAAATTGCCTTTAATTGTGATTTAGCTTGTAGAATAATACTTGCTGATATTTCTCTACTTCTGATTGTTGCGATTAACTTCTCAAATCTTGGTATAAGTCCAATATTGGCAAACTCATCAAGCAAACACCTAACATGAACTGGTAATCTTCCACCATATTCATCATCTGCCTTATCGCAAAGTAGATTAAATAATTGAGAGTACATAATTGACACCACAAAGTTAAAAGTATCATCTGTATCTGAAATAATAACAAATAATGCTGTTTTCCTATCTCCCAATGTATCAAGTTCTAATTCATCTTCACTCATTAAGTTTCTAAGTTCTTCAATATCAAATGGTGCAAGCCTTGCACCGCATGAAATAAGAATAGACTTAGCTGTTTTTCCCGCAGCTAATTTGTATTTTTTATATTGCTTGACTGCAAAGTGATTAGGATTTTTTTCTTCTAAAACTTCAAACATAAGGTCAATCGCATTTTTAAAAGTTTCATCATCTTCTCTAACTTCACTAGCGTCAATCATTGCAAGTAAGGTATTGAAATTCTTTTCCTCTTTAGGACTTTCATAGTAAATATACCCTATAAGTGCTTGATAGTATAACTTTTCAGCTTTTACCCAAAAATCTTCTCCAGACTTTTCTCCATCTCCTTTTGTATTAGCGATAATAGTCTGCACAAGTTTTAAAATATCTTTTTCACTTCTAAGATAGGCAAAGGGATTGTATTTCATACTCTTTTTAAAATTAATGGTGTTTAATATTTTTATCTCATACCCATTATTTTCAAGCATCTTTCCACACTCAAGTACAATAGTCCCTTTTGGATCAGTTACACAGTAACTAGAGTGCATCTGCATTAAATTTGGCTTTACAAAAAATCTAGTTTTACCACTTCCAGAACCACCAACAATTAACACATTTTTATTTCGTGCATATTTTGGGTTAGATGGTCTTCCATTCATCGTAAGTCTTTCGGTATTCGTAAGTAATATATTATTTTCAAACTTCTCATCTACATAAGGGGCAATGTCTTTTGAATTTCCCCATCTTGCTGAACCATATTCCTTACCCTGTCTAAATTTCTTAGCATTTTTCCCTTTTGAGTAAACTATTAGCTTAATTACTACTGAAAAAATTAGTCCTATCGATATATCAATTATATCAAAACTGGGTAAAAAGCTCATCTTATTTAATTCTAATGTTGCTTTAAATATCCTATCAAATACATCTCCACCACGATAACTATTCACATGACTTGCAAAGATATTTCCTAAATAAAAAAATACAAGATAAGGTATATTGTGCTTAATAAATGCCTTTTTATCTTGTATCTTAAATAAATTTTGAATATCTTTTATAATTGCATTAACTATCTTCACATACTACCTCCTACTACAAACTCTGTTCTTTCTGCTTATTTTTAATCTTGTCTTTGTCGCTAAACATTGCTTTTGATTTTTCTTGAAATTCCTTAATTTTTTTGATTGTCGATTCTTTCTTATCGTGTTTTTTCTCTGCATTTTTTATTGCCTTAGTAAATGCTTTTTCCATGACTTTTGTATCCTTAGCTTGATAGAATACTGAGTATTCTTTAGTTTCTTTATCTTTCATCACAGAAAAATTAACACCATAACGATTTAATAGTTTTTTAAGTTCTTTTAATTCTCCTTTAGAAATATTTAGACTTTCAAGTTGTCCTTTTTTTACCATTTGGCTTAGTGGTTTTGCATTTGATTTAAATTTATCATCAATAAATTTATCTAGCTTTACTTTATTTTTATTTGCTTTACCCACGATAAGTTTTAGTGCTTTAATCACTTCACTTGCAGTTGCTTTTGTTATTTTCGTTTCAATGGTTATTAACTTATGCGTTAATTCTTCATTTATCACTTTATCCCTCCTTTATCAGTGATTACAATCAAATCCCACTTTATTGGTATAGTAAGATTGAATTGTTGTTAGAATGTTATAGGCTGCTGTTAAGATAAAAGCCCTGATATTTCTAACTTCTGTATCATGATTTTTTAAAATTGTTACCAAGTGTTCTAAATGATCATATCTAAGTTCTAAAAATCTTTCTCTAACAACGCTAGCTTTCATATTTATTTGATTTATTTTTATATAGTCATTATCGTCATATACCATAACATCTGCAAGAACTGTCAGAATTTCATCTATCTCTTCTGCTCGGTAATGATTACCAACTTCTAAATGATCATAATAGCATGTGTTTTTTCTAAGTATTTCTAAATAGTCATGATAACTTTTTTTATTTTCCATCCCTCCTTCTTTCCATATTTCTATATTGTTATCCTCATACTCTATATTTTTTTCTTGTGTTTGTGTCCATAATGGAATGATGGAAGGATTTGTAGAAATATCTGAAGTAATCTCTGTTGTATTCTTTGTAGTAATCTTTGGTAATGGTTGGGGCAAATTGCCATATTGCATCGGGGCATTTTGCATAAATGCATTGGTGCAATTTGAACTATTGCATTGGTGGATTTTGCCCTTTTCCATTGGGGCATTTTGCCCTAATGCATTGGGCATTGTATTAAATTCTGTAAAGTTATCCACATTTTCTTGTAATATCTTTAGCTCTTCTTCTTTTTTCTTTTGTTCTATTTTTTGATATAATTCTATAAGTTTTTCATCATTTAATGTATACCATTTTGTTTTATCTCTTGGGTCTTTATTGAAATTTCCACTTAGTAAGTAGCCTTGTTTTTCTAACTTAGCAAAAGTTCGTTTTACAGTATCAAAACTCATATAGTCAAAATCATTTTCTTGCCATTTCCTAATTGAATTGTATGTCCAATATCTTCCCTCATAAAAGTTATTTCCAGTTTTTTTGTTTATTTCTATCCAATAATTTATTTGTTGTAATATTAGTGCTTCATTTAATCCAATTTCTCTAGCAAGTGTTTTGTTTGCGATGATTGGATGTTCATCAAATAAATACATACTCATTTTTACCTCCTCTTAAAAGAAAAAGACAAGCAGTCTTTATCTACTTGTCTTTCGTTGGTTTATATATTTTTTTAGTTGTTTTTTAATTTCCAATAACCTTTTTTTGAACTTCCGATATATTCTAATTTATTTTCTTTTTTTAGTTTTGCAAGTTCTCTTCTAATTGTAGATTTTGATAAACTCAATATATCTTTCATTTCATCTGCTGTTATCTGTGGATTATTTTTAATTAGTTGAATGATTTGTTCGCCTCTGTTAATAAATATTAATTTTTGGGTGTCATTTTGGGTGTCGTTTTGGGTGTCATTTTGAACTTCATAGTTACGATTAAACAATGTTACAATTATTCCATTATTTGAAATATAATATTCTGGTTGTTTTTTAAAATCTGCATAATCTTCAAAAATTCTTCTAACTCCTGAAGCATAATTTTCAATAACATCAATTTTATCCAATGTGTTAACAATGATTTTATTTCTTTTAGCTACCATACCCATTTTTATATTTTCAAGTGTTAATCCATCAGGTAAACTTCCTGGTGAAAAAATTTGAACTCTATCATCATAAAATTCAATTTTTACATCACCACTTAAAGTGTAATCCCTATGACAATAACAATTTACTATCGCTTCTCTTAAAGCTCTTTTAGGAATATCTAAATATTCATCTCTATCAGGTTTGCCTGAAATTGTGATTCGTTTTCTATTTGATAAACTAGCAAAATAAAGTATTTCATCTAATTGCTTTAAAATTGAACCTGTGAACTCTTTTTTATCAAGAAATACACTAACATCTCTTCCTTGAAATACTGCAAATTTACTAATTGTTGGATTTTGATCACTTAAAAGTAACGCAGCATTATTATATTTGTTATCTTTACCTATTAGAGATAAGGCATATACATCAAACTTAATACCTTTTTCTTTAAATCTATTTTCAATATATTCAAAAGTTAAATCATTTCTATCAATACTTATTGATTCAAAATCATTTGAAGAATGTTGTCTAATCATTCTTTGTATTTCATCAAAGCTAGCTACTCTTTTTGTGCTACCAACTCTAATAAAAACACCTTTAGAATTAAAACCTTCACCATCTTTATAAAAATATGGTTTATCTTTACCTTCTAATATTCTAATCTTAAAAGGTACTTCATTTGGATGAATATAAATTAAGTTGGTAGCATCAGGGCTAAAAGCATTAACAACCCAATTAGATAATATTTGTTCCCATTCTTGTTGCTTATTTTCTATTAATGACCTATTTATAGTACCATCATCATTTACTCCTAAATGAACTTCTCCACCTTCGCTGTTTAAGAAAGATACTATTTCAGCTTTTAGTTTGTTTTGTTTTTCTGGAATATCAATTTTATATTCAATTCTACTATCTTCCATATATCCTCCTTATTTAGGTTCTATGTGTTGTTTACAATCATATAATATCATATGACTCTAAACAACACATAGATTATTACTTACTTGAGTTTTAATATTTTGTAGAATCACTAAAACCCTTGATTTTATTAGACTTTTTACCACTAACATAATTATGACATAAAACCCTGCGAAAAAGTCGAGGATGGTTGCATTAATGAATTCTTTTTTAATAAAACTTATTAAATATTTTATTAGTGATGTTGGCTTAGAATAGTTAAATACATCTTCTAATTCCAAATTAAGTAACTTAGATAACTCATCACTTGCATCTT
>NZ_JAHKEI010000021.1:0-22578 GCF_018790995.1 Gemella sp. zg-1178 | reverse complement strand
AACAACCGTTACTCCTAACGAAGTAACGGCTGTTGAACAATGGATAAATCGTTATCCACGTAAATTATTTAATTATGTATGTCCTTATGACTTGCCTGAGGTGGCTAACTTACTATTGTAATTTGCGATTTTTTAAGAATATTTATTAAAATTTTTCTTTTTTAAAGTGTATAGTAAATAAAAAAATAAATTAAATAATTTTTTATTTCAAAATATTTTTTAATAGTTTTTTATTCTTATAGAAAATCAAGATAATAAAAAATTATAATCTATAATTTCAAACAAAGATTTATAATTTAATTACTATCTTTTATATTAATTTTCAGTATCATTAAATGAATAGTTTTTACCATAATTGTCCCTAACCATCATTTTATAATCTATTAGGTATCTTCTAATTAGAGAGTAGTCTGGATAAATTTCTTTTATTGCTTCATTTAATTCTTTTTCTGTAAAAGTTTCCTGCTTATTTTTTAAAAAGTCTTTTATTATTTCTAATACTAAAATTTTATTTTTTTCTTTTTTAGGTATTGTTGTTAGTTTTTTATCTTTAAAATATTTTATTTTTATTTCTTCCATTTGACTTGACCTTTCCTAATAAATAAGTTATTTGTAAATTTACTTTATTATAATATAAATAAAAATTTTTTCAACTAGGTAAAATAATTAATCTTATCTAGCATATTTTTTTTATAAAAATGATAAAACTTGATTTTATTTTTTTATATGATATAATAACAAAAGAATGTTTATTTCGGTAAATTTTTTTAATCTTAATTGGACTTAAAATGACCGTTAAGGTCGAAAAACGACCAACAAACTTTCTATTACTTAAGGAGCAAAGGAATGGATATTTTACAATTACTACATTTGCAAAGTAAACTTATTCCAGACTTGTTCGAAAAATTTAATAAGAGATATGAGTTGTTAATTTCTATTAAGGTTCACCAACCTATTGGTCGTAAATCTTTGATGGAAATAGTTGGACTTACGGAAAGACAGTTGCGGACTGAATGTGAAATTTTGGCAAAACTGGGACTCATATCTAAAAGCACTACTGGTATGACTATTACGCCCGAGTGTGATGAATTTTTAGATGAATTAAAGGGTACATTTGCAGAAGACCCTTTTAAACGTGCTAGAAAAATTATTAGAGAACATTTCGGGATAAAAGATATTTTTGTAGTCAAGGGAGATTTTTCAAAAAGTGAAGTTACAAGACAAGAAATGGTACAATTACTTTTTGACAAGGTCAATAGAATTATCAGTAAGGATTGTGTAATTGGTGTTAGTGGTGGCAGTACAATGCAGTATCTAGCTAGCAAGGTTGATAAAACTTTTGGCTATGATAAGAATATAATGATTACGCCAATAAGAGGAGCTTTGACAATATCCAATACTGGTTATCAGTCTAATGATATTGCTACCCAAATGGCAGTTAATTCAAATCATAGGTACCAATTATTACATGCACCGGATAATATCGGAAGTAGGACATTAGATGAGCTTTCTAAAGAGCCGATAATGATGCAGGTTCTCGATATTATAAGTAAAACATCTATTATTATTCATAGTATAGGTGAGGCTTATGAAATGGCTAACCGTAGAAAACTTGCCAAAGAAACTATTGAAATTTTAAAAACAAGTAATGCACTTAGTGAAACTTTTGGAAGTTTTTATGACAAGGGCGGAAAAATTATTTATAGCACCCACACAATAGGTATGAATATAGAAGATGTAGAGAAAGTGGCAGATATATTCACAATAGTAGGTGGTAAAGAAAAAGCCGAAGCTGTTTATAGTTATTTAAACAGTAGACCAGCTAATTCAACCCTTATTATTGATGAAGCAATTTGTAAAAAAATTTTAAAAAAATTAAATTATTTTTAGGAGGACTAAATAATATGACAGTAAAAGTAGCAATTAACGGTTTTGGACGTATAGGAAGATTAGCTTTCAGAAGAATACAAGAAGTAGAAGGAATTGAGGTAGTTGCAATAAATGACCTAACTCCAGTTAGACAATTGGTTCATTTATTAAAATATGATACAACTCAAGGACGATTTAAAGGTGAAGCTTCAGAAGGTGAAGGATTTATCCTAGTAAATGGTAAAGAAGTTAAGGCATTTGCTCAAGCAAATCCTGCTGAATTACCATGGGGAGAATTAGATGTTGATGTAGTTTTAGAATGTACAGGTTTCTTTACTTCTAAAGCAAAAGCAGAAGCACACATCAAGGCTGGAGCTAAAAAAGTTGTTATTTCTGCACCAGGTGGAAATGACATAAAAACTATTGTTTACAACGTAAACCACGAAACATTAGACGGAAGTGAAACAGTTATTTCTGGTGCTTCTTGTACAACAAACTGTTTAGCTCCAATGGCAAAAGCATTACACGACAACTTCGGAGTAGTTCAAGGATTAATGACAACAATTCATGCTTATACAGGAGACCAAAATACACTAGATGCACCACACCGCGGAGGAGATTTACGCCGTGCTCGTGCCGCAGCTGAAAATATTATTCCTAACACAACAGGAGCTGCAAAAGCTATCGGTCTAGTAATTCCTGAATTAAATGGAAAATTAGACGGAGCGGCACAACGAGTTCCTGTATCAACTGGGTCAATTACTGAATTAGTAGCGACACTAGAAAAAAATGTAACTGCTGAAGAAGTTAATGCTGCAATGAAAGCTGCTGCAACTGAATCATTTGGTTACAACACTGATGAAATAGTATCTTCTGATATCGTAGGAAGTGAATTTGGTTCAATCTTTGATGCAACTCAAACAAAAGTTTTAACTGTAGGGGATAAACAATTAGTAAAAGTTGTATCTTGGTATGACAATGAAATGTCTTACACTTCACAATTAGTAAGAACATTAAAACATTTTGCAGGATTAATTAAATAATTAATTAAAAATTGATAAGATATAAGCTAAATGCTTATATCTTATCCCATATTATTTTAAAAAAGGAGCCCTTTTGATGAAAAAATCAATCAAAGACTTAGGAAATCTACAGGGGAAAAAAGTTTTAATCCGTGTTGATTTTAACGTGCCATTAAAAGATGGTGTTATTACAAATGATAATAGAATTACAGCAGCTATACCAACAATAAATTATGCCTTGGAGCAAGGGGCAAAAGTAGTAGTATTTTCTCATTTAGGACGTGTTAAAGAAGAAGCTGATAAAGCAACAAAATCATTAGCACCAGTAGCGGCTAGACTAGCAGAAGTATTGGGGCAAGTTGTAAAATTCATTCCAACAACAAGAGGAGAAGACCTAGATGAGGCTGTTAAATCTTTAAAAAATGGTGAAATTTTAATGTTTGAAAATACACGTTTTGAAGATCTTGACGGTAAAAAAGAATCTAAAAACGATGAAGAGCTAGGAAAATATTGGGCATCACTTGGAGATGTTTTTGTAAATGACGCTTTTGGAACTGCCCACCGTGCTCACGCTTCAAACAAGGGAATTGCCTCCAACATAGGGGCAGGTAATTCAGCTTTCGGTTTCCTTATTGAAAAAGAATTGAAATTTATTGGAGGAGCTGTTGATAATCCAGTAAGACCTCTAGTTGCAATTATTGGTGGAGCAAAAGTTTCTGACAAAATTGGGGTTATTGAAAACCTATTAGAAAAAGCGGACAAGGTAATTATTGGTGGAGGAATGGCATACACATTCCTAAAAGCAACAGGAAGAAGTATAGGAATTTCACTTTGTGAAGATGATAAAGTAGAATACGCTAGCCAGTTACTAGAAAAAGCAGGAGATAAAATTGTCTTACCTGTTGATACGGTAGCAGTAAAAGAATTTTCTAATGAAGCACCTAGTCGTATAGCAACTGACGATATACAAGAAGATGAAGAGGGTGTAGATATTGGACCAAAATCTGTAGAATTATTCTCAGAAGTATTAAAAGATGCAAAAACAGTTATTTGGAACGGCCCTATGGGTGTATTTGAAATGCCAAATTTTGCAAAAGGAACTATTGGAGTATGTGAAAGTATCGCTAACTTAGAAGACGCTACTACTATTATCGGTGGTGGAGATTCTGCAACAGCAGCTATTCAACTAGGGTATGCAGATAAATTTTCTCATATTTCAACAGGCGGAGGAGCATCTTTAGAATACTTAGAAGGGAAAATATTACCAGGTATAGAATCATTATCTGATAAATAAAAAATTAGGAGAAATATGATGACAAGATTACCATTTATCGCAGGAAACTGGAAAATGAACTTAACTGTTAAAGAAGCAAGAGAATTTGCCAAAGAAGTAGCAGACAAAATACCAGCTACTGATAAGGTAGAAGCTGCTATTTGTGCTCCATCCACTCACTTAGAAACCCTAGTTTCTTTAACTGAAAATTCAAACCTAAATATTGGGGCAGAAAATTGCCACTTTGAAAAATCAGGTGCATTCACAGGAGAAATATCTCCTCTGACACTAGCTGATTTAGGTGTGAAATATGTTATATTAGGTCATTCAGAAAGAAGAGAATACTTTTTTGAAAGTGATGAACTAATCAATAAAAAAGCCAAGGCAGCATTTGAGCATGGTCTAGTGCCTATTGTCTGCTGCGGAGAAACATTGGAACAATACGAAGCATCTCAAGCAGTAGATGTAATTACAAAACAATTAAAAGTAGATATAGCAGGACTGGAAAAAGACCAAGCAGAAAAACTTGTTATAGCCTATGAACCAATCTGGGCAATAGGAACTGGTAAATCAGCCACAAAAGAAGATGCACAAAAAATGTGTAAAGCAGTTCGTGATGTTGTAGCAGATATTTACGGACAAGATGTTGCAGATAAAGTTCGTATTCAATACGGCGGTTCTGTAAATCCAACTAATATAGCAGAATACATGGCTTGTCCAGATGTTGACGGGGCTTTAGTAGGTGGAGCCTCATTGAAAGTAGATTCATTTGTTGCCTTACTTGAAGGTGGAAAATTAGCTTAATAAAATTATAAAAATAAAAATTATAGTATAAAAAATAAGGAGAACATATAATGTTACAAAAAAATTTCGATTTTATTTCAGAAGTTTATGCAAGAGAAGTATTAGATTCACGAGGTAATCCTACTGTTGAAGTAGAAGTTACAACAGAATCAGGAGCTTTTGGGCGTGCTTTAGTACCATCAGGAGCATCAACAGGACAATATGAAGCTGTTGAATTACGTGACGGAGATAAAGAACGTTATTTAGGAAAAGGAGTTTCTAAAGCAGTAGATAATGTAAATGAAGAAATAGCTCCTTTACTAGAAGGAAATTTTGATGTATTTGAACAAGTGGCTATTGACCGTGCTATGATTGAACTTGACGGAACTGAAAACAAGGGTCGTCTAGGAGCTAATGCAATCTTAGGTGTTTCTTTAGCAGTAGCTCATGCTGCAGCTGACTCACTAGGACTACCCTTATATCGTTACCTAGGTGGACTAAATGCAAAAGAATTACCAGTGCCAATGATGAATATCGTAAACGGTGGTTCTCACTCTGATGCACCAATAGCATTCCAAGAATTTATGATTTTACCAGTAGGGGCTCCATCATTCAAAGAAGCCCTACGTTGGGGAGCAGAAATCTTCCACAATCTTGCTAAATTATTAAAAGCTCGTGGCTTAGCGACGGCAGTAGGGGATGAAGGTGGATTTGCACCTAAGTTCGACGGAACAGAAGACGCAGTAGAAACAATTTTAGAAGCTATTAAAAAAGTAGGTTTAGAACCTGGTAAAGATGTATTCTTAGGATTTGACTGTGCAGCTTCAGAATTTTACACTGATGGGCTATATGACTACACTAAATTTGAAGGTGAAGGTGGAGCAAAACGCACTTCAGCTGAACAAGTAGACTACTTAGAAGAATTAGTAAATAAATACCCAATCTTAACTATCGAAGACGGTATGGAT
Source organism: Gemella sp. zg-1178 (assembly GCF_018790995.1). Lineage (NCBI taxonomy): Bacteria > Bacillati > Bacillota > Bacilli > Caryophanales > Gemellaceae > Gemella > Gemella sp. zg-1178. Next base: position 16,663 of record NZ_JAHKEI010000021.1, on the reverse strand, counting down.
GAAAATGACTGGGACGGATGGAAATTATTAACTGAAAGAATTGGTGACCGTGTTCAATTAGTTGGAGATGATTTATTCGTAACTAATACTACAAAACTTTCTCAAGGAATTGAAAAAGGAGTAGGAAATTCAATCCTAATCAAAGTAAACCAAATCGGTACTTTAACAGAAACATTAGAAGCTATCGAAATGGCAAAACGTGCTAGATACACAGCAGTTATTTCTCATCGTTCTGGAGAAACTGAAGACTCAACAATAGCTGACATTGCAGTTGCAACAAATGCAGGGCAAATTAAAACAGGTTCTCTTAGCCGTACAGACCGTATCGCAAAATACAACCAATTATTACGCATAGCTGATGAACTAAAGGAAACACAAGTTTACGCTGGTAAATCAGTATTCTATAATGTAAGATAAAAAATAAAAATCCCCTAGTATACTTGATATGCTAGGGATTTTTTGCAATATCAGCATTGATAATATTCAAGAAAAATTTTAACAAAACAAGCAAATAAAAATTATATCAAAAAAATATAAGAAAATAAAATTTTTAATGCTTGACTACTAACAAAATAAAAAAGACAAGCAGAGAAGATTTTTTCAATAATCAAGAAAGGAAGAAAAAGGAATATATAATATTTATTGTGTATAAAAAAATAGCTACTTAATATTTTTTAATTTTTATAAGAAATTATACTACAAAAATATATTATAAAACTTTGAAAAAATATTTAAATAATGCAGAAAAAATTTAAAAATTAAATCTTAATATAAAATGAAAAAATTAATTTTATAGAAATAAAATTTTTAAAAAATAAGGAATAAAAATTTTTTAAGATTCCTAATAGAATAAAAAGCAATTATTAAAATATAAAGTTAAAATAAAATCTAGCCAATAACTAGTTTATAAAAAATTTTTCTATACATATTTATAAAAACAAGGTTAAAACAAATTCAACCTAGCGTTCTGCACGCTGGGTATTTTTTATTTCCAATTTGACAAAAATTTTTTCGCCATACTTGCTCTTGTTTATAGTTAGCTTATAAATTATAATTTTTAATATATCATATTAAAATAAATTAAAGGAGATACTTATTATGAGTAACAAAAACAATAGCCTTAAAGTTTTCGTTCAAAAAATAGGAACTGCACTTTCTGGTATGGTTATGCCAAATATCGGTGCTTTTATTGCTTGGGGACTTATTACGGCTTTATTTATTAAAACAGGTTGGGTACCAAATGAAAATTTAGCTAAATTAGTTGACCCAATGATTATTTATTTATTACCTTTATTGATAGCTTATACAGCTGGATATAATATTCACAAGCAACGTGGTGGGGTAGTAGCGGCTATATCTACTATGGGGGTAATAGTTGGTACAGGTTCAATAATGTTCTTGGGTGCTATGTTAATGGGACCTTTAGCGGCATGGCTTATGAAAAAATTTGATGATGCTGTTCAACCAAAAATAAAAACTGGTTTTGAAATGTTAGTAAATAATTTTTCTGCTGGATTTTTAGGTTTCTTCTTATCAATAGCAGGATATTATGCAATAGGACCAGTCGTTAAAGTTTTAAATGATACTTTAGCTGCAGGAGTAAATGCAATAGTTAATGCCCACTTAATTCCACTAGCTAATATTTTTATAGAACCAGCTAAAATCTTGTTCTTAAATAATGCTATTAATCATGGAATTTTAACACCACTAGGAACACAAGCAGCAAAAGAAACAGGAAAATCTATTCTATTCTTACTAGAAGCTAACCCAGGTGTTGGTTTAGGAATTTTAGCAGCCTATGTGATTTTTGGAAAAGGTGCCGCTAAGTCATCAGCTTTTGGTGCGGGAGTTATTCATTTCTTCGGTGGTATTCATGAAATCTACTTCCCATATATTCTAATGAAACCAGCTCTAATTATTGCAGCTATCTGTGGTGGTGTTTCTGGAACAGCAACAATTCAATTCTTTAATGCAGGTCTTAAAGCTCCAGCTTCACCAGGTTCTATTATTGCAATTTTAGGTCTGACTGCACAAGATTCTTATATTGGAGTTATTGCTGGTGTTACAGTTGCAGCAGTAGTAACATTTATAATTGCGTCAATTATTTTAAGACGTGATACTAATATGACAGGAGATTTAGCAGCTGCTCAAGCTCAAGTTGCAGGAATGAAAGCTGAATCTAAGGGGCAAGAAGTTTCAAGTTCTAATGCACAATCAATTTCTTATGACCAAGTTGAAAAAGTAATTTTTGCTTGTGATGCAGGTATGGGTTCTTCAGCAATGGGTGCTTCTATACTAAGAGATAAATTTAAAAAGGCTGGACTTGATTTACCAGTAACAAATATGGCTATCAGAAATCTACAAGATGGAGAAAAAGCTCTGATAATCACTCAAAACGAATTAACAGCTCGTGCAAAAGGTATGAACTCTTCAGCCCTTCATGTATCAGTAGATAATTTCTTATCAAGTCCACGCTATGATGAAGTGGTAGAGCAACTTAAAAAATAGTAAGACTAGATAAAAACTTTTTGGAAAGTTATCAAAAATAATTTTAGTAAATAAAATTTGTCAAGCTAGAAAATATTTACTAATTTTAATCTGAAAAGTTTTAGTCTTGTAATAAAAAATGCTAGCTCTTATTTCTGAAAAAGAATTTACTTCTCGAGTTCAAGAAAAAATTAGCAGGCTATTTATATATCATTATCCAATTTTTATAAACTTGGTAAAAAGTTAAAATAATTTCTAAAGAGAAGGTTTATAGCCTTCTCTTATTGCATTAAATTTATAATGAAATCTTAGAATTTAACTAAGTATATTTAATATGTTAGTATGTAAGTAGTTGAAAATATAATTTATAATTTTAGTAAGTTGAGAAATATTTTATGATATTAACAGAAAAAGAAAAAATAATTTTAAATATTTTCCTTAAAGAAAATAAGGAATATAGTATTAAAGACTTAGTAGCCTTAACAAAAATAAAAGAGCGTACTCTCTACAGAGAAATAAAAAATTTAGAGAAGTCTTTGGAAAATTTGCAAGTAAAATTATTAAAAGAAAAATCAAAATACAGATTGGTTGGAGATTTATCAAGTATTGATTTGTCAATTTTAGATAGTAGTATAGAGCAAATTTATTCCCATGATTTGAAAATTAATTTAATACTCTATAATTTGCTGATAAATGAAGAAATTTCTATTAAGGAAATATCAGAAAAATTATTTATAAGCTACAATACAGTCTTGTCAGCCTTAAATACCATAGAAAAAATTTTATCAGACTATAAGCTAGTCTTGCTTAGAAAAAAGGGGCAGGGTTTAACTTTAGAAGGTAGCATAGAAGATAAGAAGATACTATTAATATCTATTTTTTGTAATGAAATAGATGATAATGAATTTTTTTATGTTGTTAATAATGATAATGATTATAGTAGGAATTTATTTATCAAGTTTTTAGATATAGATTTTTTAAGAAATTTATTTAATGAGAATAGGCAATTAGAAATATTTAAACTTTATACAGATTCTAGTATAAAAAAATTATTAATAGCTGTTGATGTAGCTGTAAAAATAGATAATTATAATATTATTGACAAGGAAATATTATCTGAAAATGAAAAAGATAATATTAATACTTTATTAGCTCTTATTTCTAAGTATAGATTGATAAATGACAAGGAAAATTTTATAAATTATATGGCAAAAATTTTAAAAACTTGTAAACTAATAGAGCAGGTTACCTATGTTAATGACAAGTATTCCTACACCTTAATTTATAAGGTGCATAGCCTGATAAGAAATGTTAGTAATAAGAGCCATATTGATTTTTCAAAGGACACAAACTTGGCAAATGGTTTGATAGCCCATATTGAATCAGCCATTAAAAGACATCAATTAAGACTTGTAGAAGAGAATACAGAATTATTAGATTTTGTACTGAAAAATTATAATGAACTTTATTTAATTATTAAATCTGAATTATTAAAAGTTTTTGATGAAATAAATTTTAGCAGTGCAGAACTTAGTTATATAGTTATTCATTTTGCTTCTAGTTATGAACAAATATATCGTGAGAATTTTATTCGTGCCTTGGTGGTTTGTTCTAGTGGTATAGGTAGTTCAAGGATAGTGGGAAGTTTAATCAGAAAAAATATTCCTGAAATTAAAAATATTGAATATTCTACACCGGCAAAATTAAGAGATGATAGCAAGAAAAATTTTGATATAATTATTTCAACCATAAGATTAGATGATGATATTGATTATGTTTTGATACCTACTATTTTAAGAGAAGAAGATGTAGCCAAAATCAGAAGTAAATTATTAGAAGCTCGCAGTTTTAAAAATATTGCTTATGAAGAAGATGACGTATCGGCTATTAATTTTATAGAAAAATTAATGCCTAATATTTATCAAGCTGAATACAGTAAAAAAATAGAAAATATTAAAGACGCTTTGGGTCATATGCTGGCTTCACTAGCCTATACAGATAGGGTTAAATTAGGAATTTTAAATAATTTAGTAGATAGGCACATAAAAAGTTCGGTTGTAATACCTGAAACTAGGATTGCCCTATTTCACACCTTAGATAATAGTATTGAGGAACCTTTTATAAAAATAGTAAATTTAAAACAAGGTATAGAAATGAATAATGCCCTTTACAAGACAGAAAATGTAGAATTATTTTTTATTATGGTCAGCCCAAATATTAGTGATTATACTGACTTGTTAGGGCAACTAAGTATAGCTATTTTAGAAGATGAAGTTTTTAAGTCAGCCCTATTTAGTAGAAATATAGAATTTATTAAAACAAAAATAGAATTAATACTGATGAAGTATATTGCAAGTAATAATTAATTTAACAAAGGAGATTAGAAAATGTTATTAAAAGAACAAGATATATTATTAGGTCAAGAATTTGCAACAAAAGAAGAAGCTATTAGAAAAGCAGGAGAAGTTTTAGTAGCAAATGGTTATGTAGATAGTGAGTATGTAGATGCTATGTTAGAGCGTGAAAATATTGTATCAACATATATGGGAAATTTTATAGCCATACCTCATGGAACAGATGACGCTAAAAAATCAATTAAGAATACAGGAATTTCAGTCTTACAGATACCTGGTGGAGTTTCTTTTGCCAGTCCAGAAGACACAGAAGACAAGTTAGTATTTATTATTTTTGGTATTGCAGGTAAAGACGGCGAACACTTAGAATTACTTTCTAAGATTGCAATTTTCTGTTCTGACCAGGAAAATGTTGTAAAATTATTTAGTGCAAAAACAAAAGAAGAAGTTATAAATTTACTTTCTGAGTAGGAGATATAGATATGAAAAACTTACATTTTGGAGCAGGAAATATTGGTAGAGGTTTTATAGGAGAATTACTAAATAAATCTGGCTACCATGTAACATTTGTTGATATTAATGAAGAAGTAGTAGAAAATTTAAAAAATCGTGATACTTATAAAATAAAAGTTTTAGATAATAAGGTAGAAGAAGTTATTATTGATAATTTTTACGGTCTAAATATTGCAACAGAAAAAGAAAAGTTAGTAGAATATGTAGGAAATGTAGAATTAATTACAACGTCTATAGGACCTAATGTGCTACCTATTATAGCTAAAGATATAGCAGCTGGACTTAGTAAAAAATACAAGGATAATAATACAAAATTTTTAGACATAGTTGCTTGTGAAAATATGATAGAAGGAAGTAACTTTTTAAAAAATGAAATCTTTAAAAATTTAAGTTCAGAAGAAATTTCATTTGTTGAAAAATATGTAGGTTTTCCTAATTCTGCTGTGGATAGAATAGTGCCAGCCCAAAAACATGATGATGTTTTACTGGTAGAAGTAGAAAAATTCTGTGAATGGGTTGTTGAAGTTGATAAAATAAAAGTTCAAGCAAATAAAAATATTCAAGGTGTAAACTATGTAAAAGACTTAAATCCTTTTATCGAAAGAAAATTATTCACAGTAAATACAGGTCATGCTGCCCTGTCTTATATAGCTAGTTACAAGGGCATAAATTTAGTTTCTGATGCTGCTCAAGCTGAAGAGGTAAGAGAAAGTTTTATTAAAGTTTTAGAAGAAACAAGTGCCTTATTAGTTGCAAAATGGAATTTTGATACGGAAGATATGGACAAGTATCGTAAAAAAACAATCAAACGTTTTGAAAATAAATTAATTGTGGATAATGTAGCCCGTATCTGCCGTACACCTATAAGAAAATTAGGAGAAAATGAAAGATTTATAAAACCTATTAAAGAGTGTATCGAAAGAAACTTAGAATTTGAAAACTTAGCAAAAACTTGTGCTTATATCCTAAAATTTAAGGCTGAAGATGATGAACAAGCTCTAAAATTACAAAATCTATTAGCTAAAAAATCAGTAAAAGAAACTATAAAAGAAATAACAAATTTTGAGAATGAACAATTTTTAAATATAATAGAAACTACTTACAAAAATTTATAATAGCAAAACATAAGAATATTATTCTTATGTTTTTATTTTTGGTAAAATTTTTAAATAGCAATATATTTATAAATAAAAAAATGGTATAATATAAGTAAATAAGAAAAAGGATTTTAATAATGATTGAAAAGAAAATATTAATAGAAAAATTAATGGCTTTGACCTTTGCCGGTTTAACAATTTTTTATACTATTTATGCAATTTTACCATTTGCTATAACTTTATATTATCTTTATAAGTTAATGTATATTAGTGAATATATGAGAATAGAAGTAAAAACTGACAAGATAATTAAATTATTAAAAATAGATTATACACTAACCCCCATAGCATTTTTATTATTAATTTTTTTACTGGGAGTAAATAATCACTTAGAACCTGTGAATAATTTGTTTTATAGTCCCTTACTTTTAATTATAATTGCCTTAATATATATTGATTTGTATAGAAAAAAATTAATTAAAAAATCTACAAAAACCAGATAGGAGAGGAGGGAAAAATATGACTTTAAAAAAATATTATCTTATACAAGCAGTGAGTGTTTTAGCTATTATTATAATATTTGTTTATCATTTTCAAAATTTTGATGAAAGACCAAAATATTTATTTATTATTCTATTTCCTTTATTCTTACTTAGTTCTTATGTAGCCTATAAGATAGACGTATTAAGAAGTGATGTAGCTAGCCACAAATTGTCGAAACTAATATTTTTAGAAAAGTTTAGTTTACTTCTAGTGATTATACCTTTATTTTTGATGAATGTTCAAGCAGTTAGGAGTTATATCGCAGAGTATTATAGCTTTGTATATATTTTCTTAGGCCTAATTTTTATATTAATGCTTACTATATCTAATATTACCAGTAGGAATAATCTTACTAACAAGAAAAATACAAAAATAATAAAAACTAGATTAATCTAGTTCTTTTTTTAATAATGTAAATGGTATAGAAGTATATTAATATAATTTTTAAATTTATGTAGATTTAATATTGATAAACTATTTTTTATTGAACTATTTCTTAATTGTTAATAAAATAAAAAACACTCCAACTTATAAAAATTAAGTTGGAGTGTTTAAATTATATTCTAATTAAAATATTATTTAGAATAGTTAGGTGATTCTTTTGTGATTTGTACGTCGTGTGGGTGTGATTCGATAAGTCCAGCAGCGGTCATTTTTATAAATTGTGCTTTTTCTCTTAATTCTTCTAAATTTTTAGAACCTGTATAACCCATACCTGCACGCAGTCCACCTACTAGTTGGTAGATTGTTTCGCTTAAGGCTCCCTTGTATGGCGTACGTCCTTCTATTCCCTCTGGAACTAATTTTTTTCCGTCCTCTTGGAAGTATCTATCCTTAGAACCTTTTTCCATAGCAGCTAGAGAACCCATACCCCTATATGTTTTAAATCTTCTTCCTTGAAAAATTTCAAAATCTCCAGGTGATTCATCACAACCTGCCAGCATAGAACCTAGCATAACGACATGACCACCAGCAGCCAGTGCTTTAACAATATCACCAGAATATTTGATACCACCATCAGCTATAATGGCTTTGCCGTATTCTCTAGCGACACTTGCACAGTCATAGATTGCAGTTATTTGTGGGACGCCGACACCGGCAATGACACGAGTTGTACAGATAGAACCAGGGCCGATACCAACTTTAACTACGTCAGCACCAGCTTCGAACAAGGCACGAGTAGCTTCTCCAGTAGCGACGTTACCTGCAATTATAGCTAGGTCTGTATAGTTAGTTCTCAATGCTTTTACTAGATTGATAACACCTTTTGAATGACCATGAGCAGTGTCTACGACGATAGCATCTACTCCGGCGGCAACAAGGGCTTCAACCCTGTCGAATGTATCGCCAGTAATACCTACTGAAGCGGCTACTAATAAACGACCGAAGCTATCTTTGGCAGAGTTTGGATATTTTGCTAATTTTTCTATATCCTTAATTGTGATAAGTCCAGATAATTTTCCCTTATCATCTATTAAAGGTAATTTTTCTATTTTATGACTTCTAAGAATGTAGCTTGCTTCGTCTAGGCTTGTTTTAGCTGGAGCAGTTATCAAATCTTCTCTTGTCATCACTTCTGAAATTGGCGTAGAAAAATCTGTCAAAAATCTTAAATCACGGTTGGTTAAGATACCTACTAATTCTTTATCTTCAATATTATTTACGATTGGAACACCAGAAATACGGTAACGTTGCATCAAGTCTTCAGCATCTTCTACCAGATGCTCTGGCGTTAAGAAAAATGGATTAGTTATAACGCCACTTTCTGAACGTTTAACCTTTATTACTTCTTCTGCTTGGTCCTGGATAGACATATTTTTGTGAATTACGCCTAAACCTCCCTCACGAGCTATGGCGATTGCCATTTTATGTTCTGTTACTGTATCCATAGCAGCCGATAAAATCGGAATAGATAATTTTAAATTTCTTGTTAAATTTACTTTTAAATCTACTTTTTTAGGTAGAATTTCACTGTGTGCAGGCACTAGTAATACATCATCAAATGTTAAGCCTTCTTTTTGGAATTTTGTTTCCCACATAATATTTTCTCCTATCTTTTATTTTTCATCATCAGCTAAATTAAATTTAATTTCTTCATTTTCTAAAGATGACAAGCGACATAGCGAACAAACATCAATATTTTCTTCTTCTAATAATTTACGCCCGTCTTGAAAACTTTTTTCTATTAATATGCCAGCACCAACTAATTGAGCTTCAGCTTGAGCTACTAATTTTGCTAAACCTAAAACAGCTTGCCCCTTAGCCAAGAAGTCATCAATAATAAGCACCCTATCTTCTTTTTTTAAGAAATCTTTTGATACTATAATATTATTTGTAACATTTTTTGTGTAACTATGGACTTCTGCTTGATAAAAACTATCTCTAACTAGGGTAGAGGGTAGGCTTTTTTTCGCAAAAACCATAGGTACGTTAAAAAGATTTGCTACAAGGATTGCAGGGGCGATCCCACTTGCTTCGATAGTAAGTACCCTTGTAACATTTTTTTCTTTAAAGTAATTGTGTAGGGCACTTGCCATTTCTATCATTAAGCTTGGGTCGATTTGGTGATTGATAAATGAATCAACTTTTAGTACATTATTCGGATAAACCTTACCGTCTTGTTTTACCATATTTTGAAGTAGCTGCATATTAATTCTCCCTTTTGTATAATTTATTTCTATCTATAATAACAAAATATCCTTTAAAACACAAGGTTTTACAAGAATATCGTAATTTTCAATTTTTTATTATAATTTGTCAATCAATTCTTTTATTTCTTTTTGGGAAAATTCGTATTTTTCATTGCAAAATGCACAGACTGTCTCTATATGTTCATCTTTTAACATATCTTCCAATTCTTCACGTCCAAGAGTAACCAGTGCTTTGGCATATTTTTCTTTTGAACAACTACACTTAAATTCTATTTTATTTTCTTTTAAAATTCTGTAATTACCATCAAAAAGTATTTTGACTATATCTTCTAATGACTTGTCCTCATTAATTAAAGTAGAAATTGGTCTTATATTTTTTAAGACTTCTTCCAGTTTACTTATTGTTTCTTCGCTGGCAAAGGGAAGAACTTGGATAATAAAACCACCAGCCGCAAGTATAGAATTATCTGTATCAACTAAAACTCCTAGGGATACGGCAGAGGCTACTTGTTCACTTTTTGCAAAGTAGTAGGTGAAGTCTTCTGCAATTTCTCCAGACACTAGGGGTGAGCTTGTCGTATATTTTTCTTGCAGACCCAGGTCTTTTATAATTATTATTTCTCCTTCAGTTCCAACCACGCCAGCAACATCAAGTTTTCCCTTGCCCTTGCTAGGTAGGTGGAGTTGCATATTTGTAGCGTAGGCACGAACTTGACCGTCTTCATTTGCTGTTGCTAGTATTTGTCCTATCGGTCCGCTACCCCGTACACGAATATCAACTATATCTCCGCTTTTTTGCATTGCTCCAATCATTGCAGTAGCTGTTGCAGTTCTTCCAACAGCGGCTATGGCAGTTGGGCAAGCATTGTGTCTTAATCTAATTTCTTCGACAAGTTTTGTTGTTCTTGTAGCGAAAAACCTAATTTCGTCATTAAGGGCTAAACCTCTTATCAAATAATCTTTCAAGTTTACTATTTTTCCTTTCTGATTTTATTAAAGTTTTATTTATAAAACTCTATAAGTAAGCTTTATAATTTTTACTGTAAAAGTCTAAGAAAATTTATTAGATTAATTTTTTAGATATTTATTTATAAATACTTTTATAAGGTTGTAGTCTATTATATTATAAATTTTAAAAATTGTTGTAAATTTTACCGTTAAAACTTACTAGAAAATTTTATTTTGAATTTAGTTTATAAAGTTCAATAATTCCTTTTAGGGTTAATTCTTCGTCAACTATATTTACTTGATTACTATATTTGGCAAATAATTTTGATAAACCTCCTGTTAAGACGACGTTGACCTCTTTTTTAATTTCTTTTTTCATATTGACAATAATATTTTCAAATTGACCGATGAAACCAAAAAATAAACCAGCTTGCATTTGGGATACTGTATCCATACCAAGTGCTGAGTCTACTGCTTCTATTTCAACACGAGGAAGTTGGGCGGATTTTTCATATAGGGCGTCAGCACTAATATTTATTCCTGGGCAGATAATTCCACCACGATAAACCATATTTTCATCTACATAGTCAAATGTTGTAGCTGTACCAAAATCAACAATTATGGCTGGCAAATAGTTAAAAACTTTTGCTCCGACTATGTCGACAATTCTGTCAGCCCCCAGTTTATCTGTATAAGGTTCTGGGACTTTAAGCCCTGTATTTATATTATTAGAAACGATAATAGCTTCTTTTTTAAAATATTTTTTACTTAGTAATTCCAAAGCAAATAACATGGTTGGTACAACGCTAGATATTATCACTCCGTCAAAACTTTCAAATTTAATATTTTTGTCGATAAAAAAATTTCTGATGATAACATAAAGTTCATCTTCTGTCTTTGTGCTATCGGTTGCGATACGCCAATAATATTTAAGTTGATACTCCTTGTCAAAAACTCCTATTACTATATTAGTATTGCCAACATCAAGTGCAAAAATCATTATATTACTCCTAAAATAAAATTAAATTTATTATAACACATAAATTAGAAATAAAAAATATTTTAATGTATTTAAAATTTCAAAAAATAATTTTTAAAAACTCTATACTAAGTAGATAGAATAATTTTTTAAAAAATGTTAATATTAATATAGATAGAATAATTTTTAAAAAATATAGGAAGAAATTTTTTATATTAAAATTGGTGGGGACTAGCGATTATGAATAAAATTATTGTAAAAAATTTAGTAAAAGAGTATGGAGAAAATGAAAATAAATTTAGGGCAAATGATGATATAAGTTTTGAAATTAATGAGGGAGAATTTGTCGTAATATTAGGACCGTCAGGTGCTGGCAAATCTACTCTTTTAAATATTTTAGGTGGAATGGATAGGGCAAGCAGTGGTTACATAGATATATTTGGCAGTCAGATTACAAATTTTTCTGAAAGAGAATTAACAAAATATCGCAGGGAAATTATCGGTTTTGTTTTTCAATTTTATAACTTAATACCCAATTTAACAGTCTTAGAAAATGTTGAATTGGCAAGTCAGATAGTAGAAAAGCATAAGGACGCAAAAGAAGTTTTAGATAGGGTGGGACTGAAACACAGAAAAAACAATTTTCCCTCGCAAATATCAGGTGGCGAGCAGCAAAGGGTAGCAGTAGCTAGGGCCATTGCCAAAAATCCTAAAATTCTGCTTTGTGATGAACCAACAGGAGCCCTTGACCACAATACAGGAAAAAATATTTTAAGAATTTTGAAAGACTATGCAAAAGATGAGCAAAAAACAGTTATAGTAATTACCCACAACAGCACCATTGCCCAAGTAGCCGACAAGGTTATAGAAATATATGACGCAAAAGTTAGAAATATTATTATTAACGACAAACCAAAAAATATAAATGAAGTTGAGTGGTAGTATGAAAGTTTTAAATAAAGATATACTTAGAGAAATTTGGTCAACAAAATCAAAATTCATTTCCATTATGATTATTATGTTTCTTGGTGTATTTGTTTTTACCGGTTTAAAAGAAACTCCCCCCACAATGAAAAATACGGTAAACAAATATTTCAAAGAAATAAATATGTACGACTTGAAGATAACTAATAATTTTTACTTGGATAGTAGCGATATAGAAGTAATAAAAAATTATAAATGGGTAGAGGCTATCGAGACTTACTACACCAAAGAAGTAGCCATGTCTAAAATGGAAGATAAAAAAGTTAATATCTATTCAATGCCTGAAAATATAGCCAAAGTTAAGTTAGTTGCTGGCCGTCTACCAGAAAATGATACAGAAATAGTCCTAACCGAGGCCTTGAAAAATAAATTTAAGCTTAATGAAGAAGTAAGCATCAGTTACGACAATAAAAAAGATGAATTTATCAGCCTGGAATTAAAAAATAAAGTTTATAAAATTGTAGGTTTTGTTTATGGGGCAGATATGCCGGAAAGTTCTAGCAACAACTCTGCCAATGTGAATTTTTTTGCCTTTGTTAATAAAAATAACTTTGAAGCTGACAAGTATGCCGGTGTCAATGTCCTCTTAAAAAATATTGACAGAAAAGATTTTACAAGAGAAGAATACTACACAGAAGTTAATAAATATCGTGATGAATTAGTAGAAATTTTAAAAATAGAACAGACTAAACACGACAAGAATTTTCAAGAAGAAAGTAAAAAAACTATTGCTGAAAATAGGGACAAGCTAGTCAAGGCTAAAAATCAATTAAGTCTTGCAAATGATAACTTAGAGGCAATAAAAAACTTTCTGCCAGCAGAATACGAAGCTAGAAAAATTGAACTTGGCAAATTTGAAAATGAGATAAAAGAACAGGAGGAACTTTTTAATCTTACTTCGGAAAAACTGGCTAAGACTCATTATCCACGCTTTAGTGTTAATAATATCAAGGGCAACAAGCAGTACGCCCAGTTTATCAACTCAACAGCTGGCTTAACCTCCCTAGCGAATATTTTTTCTATTTTCTTATTTGGCGTAGCAATCTTAGTCTCATTAACAAGCCTTACAAGGATGATTGAAGAGAATAGAACCAATATCGGCACTTTAAAATCTCTTGGTTATGCTAATTTTAATATTGCCAAAAAATATTATATTTATGGTATGTTATCGGCAGTTGGAGGAGGAATATTTGGAGTTGTTGCCGCCTACTTGGTTATTGTACCCATTGTGTATAATTCTTACGCCCGTTTCTTAATTTTTCGCATCCCCCTAATAAGACCTGATATAAAAATTATAGTTTTATCAATTTTTATTGCGGTAGCCTGTGTGATAATTGCAGTTTATCTACCACTTAGAAAAATTTTACAAGAAAAAGCCGCCTACCTACTAAGACCCAAAGCACCAAAAAATGGTTCACGTATTTTTTTGGAACATCTAACATTTATTTGGAAAAGGTTAAGTTTTTTACGCAAGGTAACCTTTAGAAATATTTTTCGCTATAAGCTTCGTATGCTGATGACAATTTTTGGAGTTTTAGGTTGTCTTGCCCTCATGTTTTTAGGTTTTGGCATTCGCTTTGGTGTGCAAAATATTTCCTATGAACAATTTAATGTTATAAGCAAGTATGACCTTATAGCATCTTACAATTCTTATATAACTGCTAGTCAAAAAGAAAAATTGTTTGCTAGCATAGAAAATAATACAAATATTGAAGCCAGTAGCAAGATTAATATCAGTTCAGCAACCATAGAAAAAAATAATGAAATATTGGATAATGTAGCCATATTTACCATAAATAATGACTTAGAAGACTACTTCACCATAAAAAATAATTCTAAGAAGATTAAAATTAATGACAATGGAGTTGTAATAAATGAAAAATTAGCCTATCTTCATAACTTGAAAGTGGGAGATACTTTTAAAATAATTTTAAATGAAAAAGAATATAGTCTAAAAGTTGCGGCAATAAATACAAATTATTTTGGGCATACAATTTTTATGACTAAAAATTATTACGAAAAAGTTTTTGCTGACACTTACACAGATAACAGTTTTTTAATTAAGGCTAATCACAATAAGGAGCAAGTAAAAAATATTATTAATGAAATTGAAAAAAATAATAATGTAGTTTATACACAAAATAATCTAAGCTATAAAGATTTACTAAATAATGTAGTTGAAGGAATAGATATTATAGTAGCAGTAATCGTATTATGCTCTACCGCCCTTGCCATTGTCGTCTTGTACAATTTAATTAATATAAATATTTCAGAAAGAATTAGGGAGTTATCAACCATTAAAGTATTAGGATTTTATCCTGCTGAAGTTACCTCCTATGTATTCAGAGAAATTTTTTACCTAGCCCTAATAGGAATTATCCTTGGAAATTTTGTTGGCAACATACTATACAGAGCAATTATTTTAGATTTAACTGCCCGTGATAGCATGTTTGAACCCACTTCATCTATTTGGGTATATATTATTTCTACCAGCATCACCTTAATTATAGTTTTACTGCTCATGTTGGTAATGCACAGTCGCCTAAAAAAAGTAAATATGATAGAAGCCTTAAAGAGTCTTGAATAAAAATGAGGATATTTCAAAATGTAATTAGCCACAATAATAAATATTTTATAAATAAATAATGTAATTGCTAGCATAAACATATAAAATATGTTACAATGAAGTTGATAAAATAAACAGATAAGGAGAAATATATATGAAAATTTTATTTGCAGGAGCAGGTGCTTTAGGTTCACGTTTTGCTTACATGTTACACAAAAATGGAGAAGATGTAACCCTAATAGATTCTTGGAAAGACCACGTTGAAAAAATCAAGACAGAAGGTCTAAAAGTAATCATAGATGACAAAGAACAAGGATATTTTAAAATTCCTATGTTCTATCCAGAAGAATTAACAGGTCAATACGACGTAGTATTTGTAGCGACAAAATCTATGCAGCTACGCTCCATGATGGAAACACTAAAACCATTTTTAAAACCAACAACAAAAATAATATGTATCCTAAATGGTCTTGGTCATGTCGATACACTAAAAGAATATGTCGACCCAGAAAATATTTTAATCGGAGTTACAGTTTGGACAAGTGGTTTAGGAGGAGCAGGAGTTCTAAATGCTCACGGAACTGGTAAAACAGAAATAAAACAAGTTTCTGAACAAAGTACAGAAGTTGCCAAAGAAATTGTTGAAAGATTTAATAAAGCTGGCTTGAATTTACATTACTCTGATAACGTCTTCCAATCGATTTGGCACAAGGCAGGACTTAACTGCGTTTTAAATGCCTACTGTACAATTATCGACTGTAATATTGGTGAATACGGTTCTTACGCCCGCCATCAAGAATTAACAGATATGATTTTAAGAGAAGTAGTAGCAGTAGGACGAGCAGAAGGTGTAGATGTTAAACATGAAGTTATTTCGGCCAACATCAGCAGAATATTCCCAGCCGAATTGGCAGGCTTACACTACCCATCACTAACTCAAGATATGAAAAACGGCCGTTTAACAGAAATAGATTATTTAAACGGAGCAGTATCACGTCTGGGACGTAAACACAAGATAGCAACACCAGTTTGTGATTTAGCAACAGAATTAATCCACATCAAAGAATTTTTAGGTGGTAATAAATAATATTTTAATACTAAGTGGACAAGATAAAAATTATCTTCGCTATATTAAAATAAAAAATTAATAACACAAAAGACAAGCTCTTTGGCTTGTCTTTTTTATTTTCCTAGTAAGTAGAATTATTTTATTATTTTAAATTTATAAGTTATTAAGTAAATTATTTTATTATTTTTTAATAATATAGTTTTTAAAATAAAATTAATTATAATAATCAGTAAAAATAAAATTTTACTACACCGACTAAAAAAATTAAAGTAGAAAAATTTTCCTACTTTTAAAAAGGTTACCAATATTGATATAAAAAAATTATAAAGAAATATGATTTTTGTTTTTTTTAATTTTTTATGTTAAAATAAAATTGAAATATTATAAAATAAAATTTATAAATTTAAAAAGGAGGAGCAAGCATGAACTTAGATAAATTACTTAAAATATATAAAATAGCTACTATTATTAT